>NZ_JBRIMB010000078.1:0-9402 GCF_052977265.1 Shewanella sp. 0m-8
GGAGAAGGATTCGAACCTTCGAAGGCTGAGCCGTCAGATTTACAGTCTGATCCCTTTGGCCACTCGGGAACCCCTCCTCAATTGCGGCGGCAATAGTAGTCAGAAATATTTCTCCTGTAAAGCCAAAATATGAAATAAACCCTAAAGAACTGACTGTTTGGTTAATTAACTGACAACGAGTTGTTTTACGGATGTATTCTTGCTCAATATGATTATTAATTAGCTCGCTACCAAAACAATCGCTATGAGTTTAAAAACGTATTAGCAAATAAGCAGGGGCAGCAATGAACTAAAGGTAGTTAGTAGTCATGTAACAGCAGTTGAAAAAACAGGCACGATGGGCCTATGACTGAGAGGGGTATCGTACAACGAAGAGTGTTGCTCATGTTTAATGTAATGAATTAGAAGCTCAATGAGCTTACAAGCTGATTGATGAGAAACAAGTAAACCAAAGGCACGATAGATAGTGATTAATGTCATTGAATATCAAAAAATGCCTAAAGTAATGACTCATGTAGTCGATAAAGTTTTAACAATATATTTCAGTGGTTTATTTTTGTGCAAAATGAGTGTTATGCAGGTAACTAGTGCGTTAGTTAACGAATCACAACTTGGTTCGAGGCTAAATCATGCCATCGGTTCAAACCGACGGGGTGAGTTTGGATTATTGCTGTCTATGTTATCTGCCGATGCTCGTGATATGGCGCAATTTCAAACCGATGCGCATCAATCTAGCGATCTTAGAGCTAAATTTGAGCTGCCTGAGCAACAAACACTACTCGCGCGTCTTGATATTGATGACGTCATTGTCGATAACAGTCACGTTCACCAATCAAGTGGTGCGATGGCCTTTCGCCTGGCTAATGTATTGAATGAAGAAGCATTAGTTATTCGAAGAAATGAAGCATTAGAGTTAGAAGAGGTTTTGGCCAATTGTGAGGTGACTACTCGTAATCGATACCAACAAGTCAACTCAAAGGCTAATATTACGTTGACGCATTTTGCCGATCAATTAGTTATGCAACGACAAATGAGTGAATTTATTGCTCAAGCTTGATGATGATCCTGCTCTATTTTGAATTGCTGATATATAATCATTAATTCATATTATCTTAGTAGAGACAAATCAAGATGAAAAATATTCAAAAGGCGCAGTCAAATTTGGTTAATGACACTTGTACAGACTGTGGTAGCTTTGTGGATGTGGGTGCAGTTATCGATGAGTACGATACAGTACTAGAGTTAGAGTTAAACGGTGAAAATTGTGAGCAATTGGCTGAAGAAGTGATTGCAAAAGCACAACAGCGCTTCGAAGGCGTAACTTTTGAAAAGCAGTTACAAGGCCAGAGCGTGAAAATCAACCTAACATTCTCTTTTAGTGCTGAAAAAATGATATTTCAATTAGAAAATGGCTTGTAATAGCTGTAGTTAAACTTGCTGAAATTACGTTAAATCGTGTAACCTAGTACCCTATATTTAGTACCCTATAAAAATAATTTTTTTGCTTTATATTTAAAGCCATTGGTAAGCAATTTGTTTGCCTCACTAGGATGACATGTGAAGAAACATCAATTTCAGCAATTGTTGGAGTACATTGTTAATTCAGAAGCAAAGCAGTTAGGAGATTTTAAAGCCACTGCAGACATTGCCGCTGAGTTACTCTCTCAACAGCTTAATGTTTCAAGTGTAGTGATTTCTGCATTGTCGGCAGAGACAAATACATTAGAGCAAGTTACACGCCTGAGTATGTTGCCTAATGTAGCCACTGACATCCGCCCTAAACCACAATCTTGTTCTAACTTTATTCTTCAGCTCAAAGATGAGCGCCATATCTCTTCTGAAAATGCGCTTGATGATAGTCGACTGGTTGAACTTAAGCCCTATTACCAAGCTCTGGGTATTGTGTCAGTTTTAGAAGTGGCGATTCGAATCAATGGGCATTTAGAAGGCACGTTAAGTCTTGAGCGTACTGAAATCTCAGAGCCATGGCATGATACTGAAATTCAGCTTTGCTCTCAGGTTGCAGACCAACTGGCACTCACACTCGCTACCCAATACGGCTATGACAAAGATGAGCGGTTAACGCTTTTTTTGTCAGCCGCAGAACAATCTGATCAAATTATGATGGTCGTTAATTTAGCAACCGACTGCATTGAGTACGTCAATAAGGCGCACGAGGCAGTAACCAAGGTACCTAAAGATCGCATTCTGGGACGTAAGATTCATTTTTTAGATTTTTTTAAGCAATATCCCGCGTTATCAGATGCTGTGTTGAAAAGAGCCCGTATTGGAGAGAGCTCTGAAGAAGAGGTCAGTCTTGAGCGCCATGACGGTACATCTTACTGGATGCGCTTTTCTGTAAAACGGTTTATCTCTGACAGAGGCAATCATTTTGCATTGGTTAATGCAGAAAACTGCACTGAACAGCACAATCATCAAACCGAGTTGCTCCGTTTAGCCTGGCGCTGTGGACTAACAGGTCTTTATAACCGTACGCATTTTAGCAAAGTACTTAAGAAAGCTCGTGCAGGGCATTTAATACTTATCGATCTTCGAGGCTTTAAGCGCTTTAACGATACTTATGGTCACGCTAATGGCGATATCATGTTAATCGAAGTCGCAAGACGAATGCGCCATTTTGCTGAGATTAACCAGATCTCTGATGTCGCTCGGATTGGCAGTGATGAGTTTGGTCTTTTATTTGAAACTGATCTCGATGAAGTACTTATCGAACAGTTAACAGAACGATTATACAAACAACTTGAAGCTCCGATTACCATAGGCATTGAGCAGATAGAGCCCAAACCCGCGTTAGCACGTGTTGCACTAGCCTCAATTGAACAGCAGTTGTCCTCTTTAACGTGTGCAGATATCGCGCTTCAATATGCGAAAAAAAAGCAAGGTAATGCCATACAGGTATTTAACTCAGCATTGCTGAATGCTTTTAAAGAAGATGCTCAGATAGAAAGAGACCTTGCCGTTGCGATTAAAGGTCGACAATTTGAGCTTTATTACCAACCGTTGAAAGACTTAAAGAAACAATCCTATATCGGCGCTGAAGCATTAATTCGTTGGCACCACCCAAAGAAAGGTGTGCTGTATCCTGGGGCTTTTATTGATATTGCAGAACAAACAGGGCTTATTAACGACATAGGCTCCTGGGTGTTAGAAGCGGCTTGTAAACAACTCAATTTATGGCAACGTCATCAAATAGATATCTCGATGCACGTAAATGTATCGGCGAGACAGTTTTTTAGTGGCTCACTATTTGAGCAAGTTTGGGAGTTGGTAACACGTTATAGGCTAAAACCGAATAGCCTGATCCTTGAGATCACCGAAACAGAGTTAATGGAAGATATTCGCTCAGCGACTAATTTATGTCATGAACTGGCAGAATTAGGCGTCGGTCTCGCTATCGATGACTTTGGCACTGGTTATAGCTCTATGCGCTATCTGAAGCAATTTCCGATTAGTAAACTTAAAATTGACCGTTCATTTATATCCGATCTGTCGGTGAGCCATGAGAGCCGTGAAATCGTCAGTGCGATTATCGCAATGGCATCGGCATTAAATATTTCGCTCACCGCCGAAGGCGTTGAAACAAAAGAGCAAGAGCAGTTTCTCGCTAAACACCTGTGTCATCAGGCTCAAGGGTTCTTATATAGCCCTGCGTTACGTGTCTCTGAGTTTGGCCAATTTTTGGAAAAAGCAGCCGCAGTTCATTAAAGCGGATTATTTACCACAGCACTGCTTAAACTTCTTACCACTTTGGCAGATACACTTGTCATTGCGTTTCGGAAAGACCACATCTTTGTGCTCACCTTGCGTGTAATACCATTTCTCATTCTGTTTGATAAAGCTTGAGCATTCATGAATGGCATCCAGTTCATCATCCAATTGATACCAAGCCTGAAAGGTTACTTTACCCTGACTGTCATTTTGCTGACTTGCAGTAATCTCTAAGCCCAACCATTGAGGTAGCGGCTCTTGTGCAAGGTTTTGTACTGTAAGCCCATTTAAATAATCGACATGGTGGGTTGCGATTAAATAATCAAATTGCTTTAGATAAAAAGCACTAAATCTTGAGCGCATTAATTGTTCTGGGCTCTGTGCAATTTGCGTTTTTAGGTGAAGTGGCTGGCAACAATCTTGATATACGTTGCCTGAACAGCAAGGGCACAGTTTATCGGTGTCTGAATTAAGGTTTGTCATGGTCATTGATTGTAAGTTACTGGTTACTGTTGGTTGTTGATATTGGTTATTGAGTTTTGGCTTAATGCTGGAAATTGGCGACCATAATAAAGGTTTGGACTTGGCTTGGCATTATAATAAAACGAAGCTTCGGCGCGGTTGTTGGTATCAACAGTCAAATACCACTTACCGTCACTTTTCTTGTTGGATACTCCAACAAACTTACCTGCAAATTCACTGCTTGGCTCTTCGTTATCAATGGGGGGGTGAAAACGAATCAGATAGTAACCGACATCTGTAGCACTCGACCCTTCGATGTTACGTTCGATCACTCTAAAATCGACTTCAATTTTGGCATTCTTATGCTTAATCTTGCCAAAAAAAGTTTGGTAAAGGGCAACAATATTATCGCGTCCTAAAGTAATTTCTTCATCTTGGCTTTCGGGGATGTAGCAGGCATCTTCAGAGTAGATAGACTCCATGATACTTGCATCAAGTTCATTAAAAGCTTCACTAAATTGCCCATAGACGGAGTTAAGTGCTTCGTTATCATCTGCTAAGGCGACTTGGAAGAAACTAAGGTAAAGAGTACAGGTAAATGTGAGTGCTGTTGCAACTTTTTTAAGCATGTATTTGGGCGAAATAATAATATAATGAGTATCACTATAATAGATGGTTACTGTGAACTAAAGTACTAGATCTTTACAAGATGTGTAGAATTGGACTGCAAATCAAATCTGCATCTTCACGAGCCTATGTCAGTGTGTTAGGTGAACGCAGTAAATGGGGGATTTATGGGTGAAGAGGAAATGAATCTTTTTCTTCAAGAGATGACAGGTGTTCAGCCACTTAAAAATAATACCAATGCGACAATTGTTGAACAAAAGGTATCTACGCAGGCTCAAGATGCTCGGCGTAAACAGCTTGAAATGAGTGAGCAGTTGGCTAAGTTAACCACAGATATCAATGGGATTGAGCCTATCGCATCGGACGCTATAGTCGAATTTAAACGAGATGGTGTTCAAGAAGCCGTATTTCAACGCTTAAGTCGGGGAGGTTACCCGATTAAACGCGAGATTGAGCTGCAACAGCTAAAGGTAAAACAGGCGAGGGAAGTGTTATACCTGCAATTGCAGCACAGCAGGGATCGTGGTGAGCGCAGCATTATCGTGATCCATGGTAAAGGGGTTAACACCAAACCTATCCCCGCTTTGACTAAGTCTTTTGTTGTGGCTTGGCTTGCGCAGATTGATGAGGTATTAGCATTTCACACAGCCCAAAACCATCATGGTGGTACAGGAGCGCTTTATGTGATGCTGGCTAAATCTGAACAGCAACGAATTGAAACCAAAGAGGCTAATCATAAAGGGGTTAATATCCGCTAGCATTGATTCACTTTCTCGAGAAAAAAGCCATTTTGATGTGAGATAAAATGGTTTTTATTGATCGTGATCTAATACTTTGTCGTGCTTTTAAAAACCTAATTAATCATTAGCAACCACATTGACGGTTAGCGATAGTATTTTGCTCATCTAGCCAGGTTTGCAGTGGGGCAAAGTAATCGAGTACCGCCTTGGGGTCCATTTCTTGAATACCAGTAACAGCTGCCAACGCTTTTGGCCATGGCTTACTCTGACCCATTTCTAGCATGGTGTTCAGTTTGGCTCTCGCTTCTGCACTCTTATCGACTTATATCGGTGCGGTATTACTGTCTGTGTTGTTATAGGCTGCGGTGCTTAGAGTTAATGCTATCAATGCAGAAAACTTAGAAAACTTAGAAAACTTTGATTACATCGATACCTTTGAAGCTTTCGCTAAGGTCATAACCATCGTTGAAATCCCTTGTTGTTTTTGTGTTGTTTATTTTCTTATTTTGTTGCCAATTAACAGAGGAACAGAATTACCAATTCAATAAGCAGTCTGTTTTTACGATTAAGGGGATTTCGTTTGACAATAAGCAAGCGAATGTTTAATTTAAACGAGTGTTTAAAATAGAAAAAGGCAACGGAATGGCAAATCGCTCCGATACGAAAACAAGAATACTGGATGCAGCGGAAAAATTATTTGCAGAAAGAGGATTTTCAGAAACCTCGCTAAGACTAATTACAAGCAAAGCTGAAGTAAACCTTGCATCTGTTAATTATCATTTTGGCTCAAAAAAAGAGCTGATCAGAGCGGTATTAGCACGTTACCTCGATGTATTTATGCCTGCAGCAGCAGACGCTATTGTTTTGGTTCGTAAAAATAATGCGAATGCATCATTGGATGATATTTTTTCAACGTTAGTTGCACCACTTCTCGATCTTAATGCGCTGAGAAACGAAGGTACCACCACATTTCTTCAGTTGTTGGGTCGTGGTTACATTGAGAGTCAGGGACACCTTCGTTGGTTCATTACTACGCATTACGGCGAGTATCTAGGGCTGTTTGTTAAAGCCGTGGCTGAGAGCGCCCCTCATATTCCTCCCGCAGAGATGTTTTGGCGATTACACTTTACCTTAGGTACGGTTGTTTTCACCATGGCCTCAGCCGATGCGTTAACAGAAATTGCAGAAGCTGATTTTGGGGAGCACAATGATATAGAAGCAGTTATTAGAAAAGTTATTCCGTATTTATCTGCCGGGGTATCGGTCCCACTTACTAAGGATGTAATGTAAAAATTATGGCTACGACATTATTAATACTATTGATTGGCGCAATAGTTGTTGTATTCAGTGTTAAAAATATCAGGATACAGTTAGTAACTCGTCCTGTATTTAGCTTTTTTAAAAAAGTACTACCACCGCTTTCTAATACAGAAAAAGAAGCGATGGAAGCAGGCGATGTATGGTGGGAAGGGGAGCTATTTAAAGGCAAACCTAACTGGCAAGTTCTGCATAGCTACGGTAAGCCGACACTGAGCTCTGAAGAGCAGGACTTTATCGACAATCAGGTAATGACAGCGTTAACCATGATTGACGATTACAACATCGTTAATGAAAGAAAAGATCTGCCACCAGAGCTATGGGACTACTTCAAGAAAGAAGGTTTCTTTGCGCTGATCATCCCAAAAAAGTATGGCGGTAAGGCGTTTTCAGCTTACGCCAACTCTACCATCGTCAGCAAAATAGCCAGTCGCAGTGTGAGTGCTGCAGTAACGGTTATGGTTCCTAACTCACTCGGTCCGGGAGAACTATTAACCCATTATGGCACCAGTGAGCAAAAAGATTTTTGGCTACCGCAACTAGCTGATGGCCGTGCTATTCCTTGTTTTGCATTAACGGGCCCAGAAGCGGGCAGTGATGCAGGCGCCATTCCAGACTCTGGCATTGTGTGTCGCCAACAGTTTAATGGTGAAGAAACACTAGGCTTAAAACTTAACTGGAATAAGCGCTATATTACGCTAGCGCCAGTTGCTGATGTATTGGGGCTTGCATTTCAAATGTATGATCCTGATGGTCTGCTTGGCGAGACAAAAGAGATTGGTATAACCTGCGCTCTGATCCCAACCGATCATGCTGGTGTTGAAATTGGTCGCCGTCACAACCCATTAAATATGGCGTTTATGAATGGCACCACCAGTGGTGAAGATGTGTTTATTCCACTGGATTGGATTATTGGTGGTCCTCAATATGCGGGTCGTGGCTGGAGAATGTTGGTTGAATGCTTATCGGCTGGCCGCGGGATCTCATTACCTGCGCTCTCAACAGCATCAGGTCATATGGCAACCAAGACAACAACTGCATACAGTTTTGTTCGTCAGCAATTTGGTATCGAAATCGGCCATTTTGAAGGGGTACAAGAGGCGTTAGCACGGATTATTGCCAATACTTATCAGCTTGAAGCAGCAAGGCGTTTAACCACAACGGGCATTGACTTAAAAGTTAAGCCTTCTGTGGTCACGGCGATTGCAAAATATCACATGACTGAACTTGGACGTAAGGTCATTGATGATGCGATGGATATCCAATCAGGTAAAGGGATCCAGCTTGGTCCTAAGAATTATTTAGGCTACGGTTACATGGCGCTCCCTATCTCTATTACGGTAGAAGGGGCCAATATTTTAACCAGAAGCTTGATGATCTTCGGTCAAGGCGCAACACGTTGTCATCCATACGTGTTGGCAGAGATGGAAGCCGCTGGCATGGAAGATACCAATGAAGGTCTTGAGCGTTTCGACGATCTACTATTAGGCCACATCGGTTATGCGATCCGTAATGCTTTCAGTGCATTTGCTAATGCGCTAACGGGTAGTCGCCTTTCTCAATCACCCGTAAGTGGTGAAACAAAGCAGTATTATAAAGATATGAACCGTTTATCAGCAGGCTTAGCCCTGATGACTGACGTTTCTATGCTTATTTTAGGCGGCGATTTAAAACGTAAAGAAATGCTTAGTGCCCGAATGGGTGACGTTTTAAGTCAGCTATATCTTGGTTCTGCAACCTTAAAGTTATTTGAAGATAATGGTCGTCAGTTTGATGATTTACCTGCAGTTCGCCATGTTATGGCAACGCGTTTGCACTTAGCAGCAAAAGCATTAGATGAAGCGATCCGTAACTTCCCTAACCGTGGTGTAGCCCTATTACTGCGCGCGTTAATCTTTCCGCTTGGAAATCGCTTTAAAAACGCAAGCGATAAGCTATCAATCGATCTGGTTAACTCGATGAGTAAACCTTGTCCTGCGCGTGAGCGGTTAACCTTCTTGTGTCCAGATTTTGATGGTGACACTGGCGGTATTGCAGAAGTTGAGAAAGCATTTATTGCCAAGCATTCATGCAAAGCTCTGTATAAGAAACTTAAGCAAGCACAAAGGGATGGCAGTTTACCTGCAAAACTACAACCTATTGCCTTATTTGACTCGGCGCTCGAGATCTCCTTGATTAGTTCTGATGAACATCAACAATTAGTTAAGGCGAATGAGTTACGCTTAGCGGCAATCAACGTGGATGACTTTGAGACTCTTTAGTTGAGACTCTTTAGTTGAGACTCTTTAGTTGAGAGTTGAATGTTGAGAGTTGAATGTTGATGTATTCGGTTAGCACTAGCATTTATTGTTAATGAGCTGCCTAATAAAATGCCGCCTTACTATGTACGTAAACGAGTACTTAGTAAGGCGGCATTTTTGTCTTTTAAAAAAGGCTGTGTGCTTTTTGATTGGTAATACCAAACTGGAAAATTAACTGGTCACACTTGCCCAATCCCTAGAACACAATTTTGTCACTCGCTCTGAAC
>NZ_JBRIMB010000079.1:0-9094 GCF_052977265.1 Shewanella sp. 0m-8
TTAAAAACACTCGGATTTTGCCATCTTATAAAGATCGGTCAACCGATCAATAAACTGCTAAATGATCGGCATTACTGATTATAAAGCCCTTTTTATGTCGGATAGGTATTACTTTGACTTTAAAATCTCTGACGTTAAAATCGGCCAACGTAAGCTTTACCAATTAAACTTTCATCTTTGTTGATTAAGTACTTATTTATAGATGCTAGCATGTCAAGTTTGTCATCTTTAAATATGCCTTTTATTGGTAATAAATTAGATGCATGAGTACCATCAATATATAGGTCTGGTAACTCAATATGTTCCAGCAACATCTTCATCTCTTCTAGTACTTCATAAGGATCGAGCAAATTGAACTCACCTTTGGCAACTTGCCTACATAAAGCAGTGCCCTCAATGGCAACAGTGGTTAATGTGCCCAGCAGATAAGGTTTCATCTGATTGATTAATTTCGCAGTTTCCTTTATGTGAGTCTGCGATATGTCACCACGGCCTCCGATACCAATCATTACCATTGCGACAAGTTTGATGCCTGAAGCAACAATATTACGGCCTGCGACAAGCATCTCTTCAGCGCTAACGCCCTTACGAATCGTACTGAGTACTTCATCTGAACCGGATTCAACTCCTAAATAGGTCATAGTGAGTCCAGCTTGCCTTAATTGTGTTAACTCTTCTTGAGTCTTACTCAGTGTACTTTGTGGGCCAGCATAAGTACTGACATGGCTTAAGTTTGGAAATGCAGCGTACAGCTCTGCCAGTATGTCTAATAGCATGTTGGTGGGCAGTGAAATTGCATCACCATCACTTAGGAATACTTTTTCAACCTTGTTAATATTGGCGCCAAAAGCACGTTTTGCCATCTGAATATCTTCTATCAGTTCATCGATAGACCTTGCTCGGTAGCGCACGTCTTTGTACATAGAGCAATAGGTGCATTTATTGTAGGAACAGCCAATCGTGCATTGCAGTATGTAAGCGTCCGCCTCTAATGGTGGACGATAAATATTACCTTCGTATCTCACTTTTACCTTTACTTAACCGGTTTACGGTCATCCAATTATTTAATAACGTTTTTTAGCAATTCAAAATTTAGATAATATGGCAGCCATAGGTTTGTTTATCGCTGCCCATACAGATGAGCTTCTAGCCGCTGAACTACTTGGCAAGCTCTGCAGCCGTATCGACAAAGATCCCTTGAATATCTTTTGCTTCGCGGTCTGTTTGTCCACTATTTTTTGATAAATGCATCTATGATGGCTTGTGTTTTATTCTCTTTTGCGCGCTCTAGAAAATAGCGTAGCTCTAGCTCGGCGCCAGCATCTTCATCTATTATCGATGCCGCGATGATCTCTTTGTACATCACAATATTACGAATTTCTAATTGGCTAATAACACCAAGCACCTGGGCTAAGAAGCCATCTATTTCGGCCTTGGGAACGTACTGAGTAATGATATTTAACGCTTCAGCTTGTTGAGCGGTAAAGTCATTACCTAGTAATAAGGCCTGCAGTGCTTTGTTTTTACCCATTCTGCGAGCATACTGCACCGCGCCTTGGCCACCCGTTGGGATATTCACATGGATTTCAGGTTGAGCAAATACAGCATTTTCTGTCGCATAAGCCAAATCACAGGCCATCACAAATTCGTCTCCACCGCCACGAGCGACGCCATCCACCACAGCAACTGAAAGCTGCTTCATGGCTTTAATGTTGGTGATCATGTGATTAAACTCAATCGATGCAGCTTGGCCTGCGGGCGTGCCGTTGATCACATGCAAGTCCAAGTGAGCTAAAAAGAACAGTGGATGGAGTGACTTAAACACCACTATTTTGGTATCACGATCATATTTTAACGATAAAACAAAGGCGTTAACTTCATTGATCAAATCACTGGTGATTACATTCGATGGTGGATTATTGATGCTAACCGTTGCTATGCCTTCGCTGTGGCTAATTGCTAACTTGCTCATAATGTCTTCCTCATGATGTAGTCGGCTCGGTTTGTTTAAGCCATTCAAAGTGTAGCTACTATAAAGTTGTTATAAGCTAAGAAAAATACGTAAACTGGCACTTGATTGGTGCTAAAAATGCAACAAAGAGGCTGTATGGATTTTCCAAGTCGATTATTACTACTGCTTGAAGTCGCTGAACTGGGCTCATTTAGTAAGGTGGCAGAACAAAGAAATGTCGATAGATCTGTTATCTCGAAACAAATCAGCCGGCTAGAGCATGAACTTGGCGTACATTTGCTAAATCGCACCACACGATCGCTCTCTTTAACCGCAGTGGGTCATGAGATGGTGGCCCAAGCAAAATCATTGCGCATGCTGTTAAATGACTCCCATCGATTGGCACAGTATTATCATTCTGAACCCAAAGGCGTATTACGGATCACGAGTTCGACTCTGTTTGGTCGACAACATGTACAGCAAGCAGTGTTGGTTTTTCAGCAACAATATCCAGATGTTGATATTGAACTGCGTTTAGAAGATAGACTCATCGATATGGTTGCAGAGGGGTTTGATATTGGCTTTCGTATCGGCAAACCAAAAGACTCAAACCTTATTACCAGAAAGATTGCACGAAACCGATTATTGATTGTGGCGACTCCTGAGTTCATCAAAAAACACGGCGAAATAAAGACGCTTGAACAACTAGAAACTTTACCCGCTGCAGTTTACGCAGCGCCTGGGCTGCTGATTGATAAGTTCTCCTATCTTGATGCCAACAGCGAAACTAAGCAGCTGCAATTGAATGTGGTTTATAAAGTTAACGATGTTGAAATGATCACCAAAACGGCTGTCGCGGGCAATATGCTGGCAGTTGTTACTGCGCAGATGATTGAGAACGAAATTCTAGAGCAGAAGCTTGTTCCTATTATGACTGAGCTACATTTAAATGATCTCGGTACGTTTTATGCCGTGTATCCGCACCGAGACGCCCCAATTAAAACTAAATTATTTATTAACACGCTCAAAGCTATCATTGGAGAAGAGGTGCCAATATGGGAACAGAAAATCCCCAATTTCGATAAAATGTATGGGCATTGAGCAAGCTGATAACCCCCCCCATCTTTAGCTCTGCTGTAGCAAGTTTGCTGTCTTTGGATGAGTTTTACGCACTGAGTGACTCATCAAGTTGTTGTGCTATTAGATTGTAGAAGCCGAAGTCGCGATTGAAAATCTGGCTTGGCTTTTGTTACTTAAGTCTTTGTATTGGTTTTGTATTGATTTGCTGTATTGGCTTTTTGTGTTTTATATTTTTGGGGGAGGGGCGTTTTTAGTATGCCGCCAAACCCTTTACCATTGCTATCGTTACTCACAATGGTAAAGGGCTCTGGGTTATTGTTGCGTTATTTGGGCGTTAATTTGGTAATTGTCTTGGTGTTAATGCGGTGTCAGCTGAGCGTCATCGCTTATATTGCTTTGCTGCTCATCAAGTCCCTCATGGAGTTTATGATTACTCGCGATGTACGTGTACATAACGGGCAGAACAAACAGTGTGAACAGTGTCCCTACTGCAAGTCCAGCAACGATCACTAAACCAATATTGTAACGCGAAGCAGCGCCCGCTCCGCTAGCAAACAATAATGGAATTAACCCTGCAATCATGGCAGAGGTAGTCATAAGGATCGGGCGAAGTCTCACTGTGGCTGCTTCAATGATGGCATCATGTTTTGATGCGCCTTTAAATATTTGCTCCTCTTTGGCGACTTCACACATTAAAATGCCGTGCTTGGTTATCAGTCCAACCAGTGTAATTAACCCCACTTGTGAGTATATATTAAGTGATGTTTCACCCGATATATGTGTCCACCCTAGGGCGATTAACGCACCGCTAATTGCGAGAGGCACGGTGAACATAATGACTAATGGGTCGCGTACACTTTCAAATTGACTGGCTAAAACCAAAAAGATGATGGCAAGAGCGAGGGCGAAAGTGACATACAAAGAGCTACCTTCTTCGACGAATTGGCGTGCTTCCCCCATAAAGGTGTATGTATAGCCCGGAGGTAAATCTGTTTTTGCCAATTGGTCGAAATAAGCAATCGCATCGCCCATTGCGACATTAGGAGCCGGCACAGCTTCAATCGAGATTGAGTTCATTTGATTGAAATGAGGTAACGATTTTGCGTTGCCATTGACGCTATAACTGACAAGGCTTGATAGCGGGATGGCAGAACCATTTTGTGCGGTGACATAAAACTGGTCAATTAACTTAGGATTAGCCCTATAGACACGCTCCACTTGGGGAATGACCTCATAGGAGCGACCATCAATATTCACCCTGTTAATATAGCCACCACCCATCATGGTACCGAGTGTTGAGCCTATCTCCTGCATGGTCACGCCGTAGGCACCTGCAGCCTCGCGATCAATTTTGAGTTCTACCAAGCCCGAATCATATTTTAGATTCAAATCCGTATAGACAAGAAGTGGACTCTTTTTGGCTTTCTCTAATAGCTTATTACCAATGCTGTATAGGGTTTCAAAGCTGGCAGGACTAGTGATAACGAATTGAATAGGCAATCCTCCTGAGGCGCCAGGAAGAGAGGGCATTTGGTATGCTGTAGCGGTAATCCCAGGGATTTTTTTGGCTTCTTTATTAACGTTTGCGGAGATCTCTTTTTGGCTTAATTTTCTATCACTCCAAGGGACAAGCGGGGCGATGGCTAGCCCTTGACTCGTTGTAGGAACGCCAACTAATGCTAATGATGCCTCTACTTGTGGCTGTTTGGAGATAATTTGAGTAATGAGCTCCATATTAGCCTGGATATAGTCATTATTAGAGGTTGATGGGGTGGTTCCTATCACGACCACAACGCCTTGATCCTCATCTGGAGCAAGCTGAGAAGGTATGAAGTTAAATATTATAGGTAAGGATATAAGCACTATGATTGCAAAGAAGACGATTGCCCCCTTATGATCAAGTACCGCAAGCAACGTTTTGTGATAGCGTGCGGTTAAGCCACCGAGCACTCGTTCAACAGTCTCTTCAAACTTGCTCGGTTGAGAGTGTGGTTTGAGCATCTTTGAGCACATCATGGGCGAAAGAGTCAGAGCAACAAAGCCAGAAATCACCACAGAACCTGCTAGCGTGAGGGCGAATTCTTTAAATAGCGAACCTGTAACGCCGCCCATCAATGCAATCGGCGCATAAACGGCTGCTAATGTGATGGTCATGGATATAACGGGCACAGCGATTTCTCGCGTCGCAACCAACGCTGCTTCTAAAGGTTTTGCCCCCATTTTGATATGCCTATCTACATTTTCCACCACCACAATAGCATCATCAACCACCAGACCTATCGCTAATACCATGGCGAGTAATGTCATGAGGTTAATAGAAAAACCAAATACTTGCATTACAGCCATCACGCCAATTAAAGACAGTGGGATAGTGATAATCGGAATGATAACCGCACGGAAGGAACCAAGAAAAAGTAGGATGACCACAATGACAATAGCAGCGGCTTCTGCGATGGTTTTTACCACTTCATTAATCGAGTCTGTAATGGCTAGCGTAGAGTCATAGATTAGCGTCGATTGAATGGTAGTCGGGAGGTTTTTTTCAATCAAAGTAAACTGCGTACGTATTCCTGCGGCAACATCAAGTGGATTCGCTGTCGGAGTGGCATTAATACCAATAATCACGGCTTCTCGACCGTTAGCGAGCGCACGAGTGCTGTCACTGCTTTTTCCAAGGCTGATATCAGCCACATCTTGTAGCTGTACAATTTGGCCACTATCACTTTTAATGACTAATTTTTTTAGCCCGTCAACGGTGTCGACTTGACTATCAATTGTGCCATTTAAAATGGTGAAACTACTATTAAACTGACCGACTGCTGATTGGTAGTTATTTTGTTGTAAAACACTGATTAAATCGGCTGTGGTAAGGTTATATTGCCCCAGTTTTATTGGGTTCGGCCATATTCGGAGTGCGAAGGGGGTACCGCCCATCATTTGAATGTTGGAGACACCGTTAACGGTTGATAGCTGAGGGTTTACAACTCTTTCAAGGTAATCGACGATTTGACTGGAGTCGAGTTCTTTACTGAAAAAAGAGATATACATGATGGAGGTAGTCGCCCCTGTCGATGAGGTGACCGAAGGATTATAGGCCTCTTTCGGCAATTGGTTCGTTACCGAGTTGATTTGTGATAATACATTTGCCAGCGCCTCTTCAGGGTTGGTGTTGAGCACCATATTTAGGATAATAGTCGAGGTGCCAAGTTGGCTTGATGAGGTCATAAAATCAAGATTGTCTACTTGAGATAGGGCCTGCTCTAAGGGTTGAGTGATAAAGCCCTCAATTAATTCGGCATCGGCGCCAGGATATGGCGTCGTTACTGTAATGACGGTATTGGTCATCTCTGGATATTGTCTGACCTGCAGATCTTTTATCGCATTGAGGCCAAGAATAAAGAGTAAAATGCTCAGTGAAGCCGCCATGACAGGGCGATGAATAAAAGTGTCGGTGAAATTCATATGTCGCTCCTACAGCTTCGGCATTTTATCTGGAAGCGAAATTGGGTTCGGTGTTACGCTGACTTTAGTATTATTACCAAGATTGAGAATACCGGTTGTCACAACGTCTTGATCAAATTTTAAGGCACCTTTAACTAACGCGTAGTTACCGTTTCTTTGTAATACTTCAACGGTGACCTGTTTAACTCGGGTGTCATCACCTTGCTTATCGATTACAAATACAGAGTTACCATATAAAGCAAATACAATGGCTGTCTGCGGCAGAACAAATTGCTGATCGAGATTACTTAAGCCAACACTGACTTCGGCGAACATGCCACCTCGCAATGTTTGATCATCATTGGGCAACTGTGCCTGAATCATCACTAAGCCCGTTTTATAATTGATTACAGGTTCAATCGCGTTAATTTTTCCTGAGTATATGCGTTCAGGGTAGGGGTCTACGGTTAATGTAATCGCTTGACCAACACTCAGTTTACCTAGTTGAGACTGAGGGACGCTGAAGCGAACTCGCATTACCGATAAGTCTTCTAGGCGAACAATATCGGTGCCAGTTGAAAGGAATTGTCCAAGGTTGATATTTCTAATCCCAAGTACGCCATTAAATGGCGCTTTGATTTGACGAAGTTCAATATTTGCTTGAAGACTTTCAATGTTGGCTTGCAGTGCTTCGTATTTCGCTTGAGCAGCCTGCAAACTTTGCTGTGATATAGATTTGTCTCGGTAGAGTCTGAGCTGTCTGTTGTAATCATCTCTCACTGCGGGTAGTTGGACTTGTTGCTCCTTTAGCTGTGCCGCTTGCACCGATGAATTGATGCTGACCAAGGTGGTATTGGCTTTGGCGTTATCGCCATTTTCAAAATTAATAGCAGTGACCAAACCCGCCACTTCATTAGAAATATCGACCCCTTGGTTAGGCTCAATATAACCAATTGCTTTAATGTTTTGATCCCAAGTATTAGGGGTTAATTTCTCTATGGTAACGGGATAGATTGGTTCAGGGAGATTGGCGAGAGTGGTCGCTATTTTCTTATTAACAAAAAGATTAAAACCAATCACGCTCCCAAAGGCGAGTATGGCAACGGTTACAGCCCCTATTACCCATTTGTTCATATCCTAATCTCCAGTAGTAAAGTGTTTTTATTAACAATAAATATAGTGACTCAACTAAACATAGGATTAATTAATAAGACCAGCAAGAATATAAGTCTGATTTAAGTAGGTCTGACACTAATGGTGTTACTACCCTAAGGTCTTGCTTTGCATAAAAGTTATTGGCACGGCATCTATTAGGGGAAGTTGGGGTATGCTGCAGATCGCCCTAGGTTGTCAATATTTTGTACATTCTGCTCCCCATTAGCGCCTTACATCTATCGCCTATCGCTGAGCATCTATTGCTTAGTATCTATTCCTCAGTTATCAGCACAGGCTCACGTGAATTTAATTTCTGGAAAAATAAATCTTAGGTGTACTCATCTGTTTTACCGATAACGATTCTGAATGTGATTGGGTCCGTTGCTTGCGAGCGTTGAGAAACTTATCGCTGGCAGGTTGATTTATTGTTGCATTGACTTTTTATTGCGTTAGCTCGTTAAGTGAGCTTAGTTGGCTTTTGTCACAAAATTCAACGCTATGGTATGCGGCATCGCCTCGCAAGTGTGATCAAGGTCGCCTTTATGTGTCTCTAAGTGAGTATTCGATGCTTGTATTGATTTAGATCAAATTTAAAGAGGTGTTAATCAGGCAGGATGCACACGAATGTAAGGATATTGATAATAAAAACAGCGCTAAGTGTTGTATTAATGGAGTAGTATGATGAACAAAAAAATCGTTTCTAGCTTAATCGCCACAGCCCTTCTCACTACCGGTTTCGCCTCTTCTGTATCAGCTCACCAAGCTGGTGATATTATCGTTCGTGCTGGTGTTGCCGTTGTTGCGCCAAATGAATCTAGCCCTGTTGTTGCAGATGTCGCAGAATTTAGTGTGAGTGATAATACACAGCTTGGTTTGAACTTTGGTTATATGATCACTGATAACATTGGTATTGAGTTACTTGCTGCGACGCCATTTAGTCATGATATTTCACTGGGTTCGTTAGGTAAGATCGCTGAGACTAAACATTTACCACCAACTTTAGTTGTTCAATATTACTTCGGTGATGCACAATCTAAACTACGTCCATATATTGGTGCGGGTGTTAACTTCACTAATTTCTATGACAATGAGTTCACTCAAGAAGCTAAAGATTTAGGTTTGTCAGAATTGAGCTTGTCAAACTCTTGGGGGGCGGCTGCCCAAGTAGGTTTAGACTATCAAATCAATGATAGCTGGCTAATTAATGCCTCTGTTTGGTACGCACAGATCAGTACCGACGTTAAGTTTAATTTAGGGGATGCTCCTCAAAAAGTCGAAACAGATATCGACCCATGGGTTTACATGGTTAGCGTCGGTTACACTTTCTAATATTAGTGTCTAGAATTGTCATAAGTGACAAATCCAACCGATAAAAAAGGAGCCAGTAGGCTAATGCCGATCATTTAGCAGTTTATTGATCGGTTGACCGATCTTTATAAGATGGCAAAATCCGAGTGTTTTTAAACA
>NZ_JBRIMB010000080.1:0-8957 GCF_052977265.1 Shewanella sp. 0m-8
ATGATTATACGCCTATCCTTGACTCTTTTTAGAGTACAGTTTGATAAGCAGTTACACAAAGTTAGTTACAGTCTCAGTTTGCACAAAAAAAGAGACGTTTATATACGTCTCTTTTTTTGTGCAAACTTTTATTTATAGACTAGGATTACATATTGTTTCGGATGATTTTTGTACAGTGACGTTTGTACAGCCCATATTCAGCTAGTGCAGTCTATGCTAGTTGCATTCGTCGTTTTAATTTTCATATAACGACAGACAAGGATCAAGCCACTCTCTGTATCACTGTTGTATAGCCATGTTAGTGAATGATTAAGGGGCGAACTTATGTTTATTTCTGCAAAATCACCTCGGTTTGACCTCGATGCGCAAAGTCTTATCCAGGTTGAGTATCTCGTTAAATGCATTGAGACATTTGAAAAACAGCAAAATGACAATGAGCTCAACTCAAAAGCTTCAAGTAAAAAGTCGAGCGTTTATAGTGTGCAAAATATTCTATCTAGCGACGAGATAACGATGCTCACAGGCTTATTTAAGTTACGCTAAAATTGGCTAGCGATTTATTTTGCCTTTTGCCTTTCTATGTAGTCGATCTCACCTAATATCTTGCGTAAATGAAAGGCTTTAGCTTTATATCGTTACCTAGTTAACTTATGCCACTTTCTTCGATAGCCTGTCGATACGCTTCTGTGCTTATTTCCCCCTTTAATCTACATCTTTTTCTGTTAGATTTATGACTGCCTGATAACAAAATCTACTCATAAAATATAACAAAGAGGGGAGTCGATGCAGTGGTTTAAACGTTCATTGAGTCTACAGCTGGTGGTTACGATAGTGGGTGCACTTGCAGTGTTATTTACCGTCGTTGCGCTTTTACTGGTCAAAAATGAAAGCGCCAGCACACGTCAACAAATCGATAATGACTTAACCAGCCTAGTCCAATTAAAGTCTAACGAAGTACGCAGTTACTTTGCGGCCAAAGGTCAACTTATTCACGCGGTGTTTGCTAACCCAACAGTTGTAGATTGGTTTAGCCAATATAACAGCCGCTTAAGTGATGTTTCAGCTGATCAAGATTATCAATCTATCATCGATTACTTTAAGTATTTTTCAATTCAGGATAGCGATATTAAGTCAGTGTTCTTTGGCTCAGCCAATACCTTTGAGTACTTTGATCTTAATGGGCGCTACAACGATAGTGAGTACTTCACCAATAAGCGCCCTTGGTGGCAAGAAGCCATAGATAAAAACGGCATGTTCGTCGGCGATCCAGCCGTAGATGCTAATGATGGTTCTATATCGGCGACCATAAAAACCGTTGTTAAAGATGAGTCTGGCCGCTTTATTGGTATTGGTGGTATGGATATTCTCATCGATACCATCGGCAGTGAGTTGTTAGCACCGATTAAGTATCAGGATGCGGGCCAAGCTTTCTTAATGACCAATGCAGGCAAGTTGGTCTACTTCCCAGGCTTTTCTGAGGTTTTCCCCCCAGGCTCTAACGCTGCTTTAGTCGATAGCCAGTTTAATGATACCCAAGGCTTTGCCAAGTTGAGTCAACAGATGCAGACACAGGCGTCGGGATTTGGCGAGGTTATATTTAACGGCGAGGCTCAGCGGGTCAGCTTTATAGAGGTCGGCGGGAGTTATCCTGAGCAAAAATGGCACCTAGCCTTCATGCTGCCAACCGCAGTTATAGAAGCACCTGTTACCGATGCGATTGTCAGCTCGATATTATTGTCATTTTTGATTATGGCATTAGTTGGGATGACAGTTTGGACCACGTTATTACCCTTTAGAAAGCAGGTAAATAATTTATTGTTAGCGATGGAAGACATTGCCGAGGGAGATAGCGATCTTGCTAAGCGCATCGACATGAATAGAGAAGATGAGCTGGGTAAGCTCGGTGATGCATTTAACCGTTTTGCGGCGAAGGTGCAGGGCATGCTGCAGGAGACTCGTGAGCTAACGCTGCAAGTAGAGCAAGGTGTGAATGATGCGTCTGCTGTGAGTCGTCAAGCATTGCAGTCGGTGAGTCAGCAAAAACAAGAGATAGTTTCTGTGGCCACGGCCGCAACCGAAATGGCACACACTAGCCAAGAGATGGCCGCAAGTGCCCAAAGAGCCAGTGAATTTGCTGATAAGGCGCAGATTCAGTCGAGTGAAGGCCGTGAGATTGTCGCTCAAGCGACTCAAGGCATGCAGGCGTTATCTAAACAGGTGATTGATGCGGCAAAGGTGGTTAAGCAACTTAGAACCCGTTCTGAGCAGATTGGCGAGGTACTTAATGTTATTCGTGGTATCGCAGAGCAAACAAACCTGTTAGCACTAAACGCAGCGATTGAAGCGGCGAGAGCGGGTGAACAAGGCCGAGGCTTTGCCGTTGTGGCGGATGAGGTAAGAACCTTAGCATCTCGCACGCAAGACTCGACCGCAAACATTCAAGAGATCATCCAGACACTACAACAAAATGCCAATGAGGCTGAGCAAGTGATGGAGTCAGGGGTTGAGCAAGCCAATATGGGGCAAGGTCTTACCGCTAAAGTTGAAGTGGCACTGGATAGCATCACGAGTGCCATCGAAGCGATTCAGCAGCAAACCATAGAGATCTCCACCGCTGTAGGTCAGCAAGCGATTGTGGCCGAAGAGGTTGCTTGTAATGTTGAAAATGTTCGCGCGTTATCGGATGAGTCGTTAGCAGCGAGTGAGGCACTATCAAATAACTTTGACGAATTTGCACAGGTGAGTCGATCCCTCGGTGACAACATTAAGCAGTTTAAGATCTAGACTTAAAATGACAGCATTTTGAAATCTGACTGAGTTTACATGTGACTGAGTGTTGAAATGGGAAGCCAAACGGCTTCCCTTTTTATTGCCTAGGATTAATCGATCGCCCTGATCAACAAGGGCGAATGGTTAGCTTAAAACAGGCTAAAGGTATGCTTTTTATTGAATACTGTTTTTATATACAGTAATATTCTGTACGGAGGATATTGGCTTGCAAAAAATTATTCACGTCGACATGGACTGCTTCTATGCAGCGGTGGAGATGCGCGACTTTCCTGAGTTAAGAGGCAAACCTATTGCTGTGGGAGGACGCAGTGATCGCCGTGGCGTGATCAGTACCTGTAATTACGAAGCTCGAGAATTTGGGGTTCGTTCAGCCATGGCGTCAGGCTATGCGCTAAAGCTTTGTCCTGACTTGATATTAGTCCCTGGGCGTATGCAGGTATATAAAGAGGTTTCTAGCCAGATTAGGGCTGTATTTGAACGATATACTGACTTGATAGAGCCTTTATCCCTTGATGAGGCTTATCTTGATGTGACAGAGAGTCCCCATTGTAAAGGCTCTGCGACCTTGATGGCCGAGGCTATTCGAGCCGATATTTTAGCCGAGACCGGTTTAACTGCTTCGGCAGGCATCGCGCCAGTTAAGTTTCTTGCCAAGATAGCATCCGATTTAAATAAACCGAATGGACAATATGTGATCCGCCCAGACATGATTGATGAGTTTATAAAAACCTTACCACTGATAAAAATTCCCGGTGTTGGCAAGGTGACCGCTAAAAAGTTAGCCGATCTGGGGCTGCATACCTGCAGCGACATTCAGCTTTATCCTGAAGCTAAGCTAATAGAAGGGTTTGGTAAATTTGGAACAGTGCTGATTGAGCGCGCTAAAGGGATAGACAAGCGAGCGATTTCGCCCAATCGTGAGAGAAAATCAGTCGGCGTTGAAACTACACTGGCTAAAGATATCCATACCCTTGAGCAATGCCGTGCGGTGATGCCACAACTTATTCAAGAGCTCGCAGGGCGGGTGAGCCGTAGCGCTAAGGATAGAGTGATCAACAAGCAAGTGGTTAAGCTAAAATTTGAAGATTTTAAGCAGACCACGATTGAGCATCGCAGCGATGAGATCTCGGTGAATCTGTTTTATCAGCTACTGGAGCAAGCAATGGAAAGGCAAAATGAGCGAGGTATTCGCTTATTGGGTGTATCGGTCGGTCTCGCCTCGAATAGTGTCGCTTCTGAGCATGATGATATAGATAGCTCGCAGATGGATTTAGGTTTTTAAGCACACCGTCAGAAATAGCTCATATTTTAGTTTTACTTCGACGTTAAAGGCTAATAATAGCTGCCAATATTGGCCAACAGTTGTGATGTTAACGGTAATGTTAATTTTTTCATCAGGGCTGTGTGGGTAACAATTACTTAGGACTAAAGCGCCAATTGATACCTTATTCTCTGCTATAGATAGTAAAGGCCACTTATGGCTAAGTGGCCTTATTCTTATAAAGCTGTTTTATTGATTAGCCTTTAACTGGTGTACGCTCCAGTACCGCTAACAATAGCTTCCAGTATTGGCCAACAGTAGTAATGTTAACTTTTTCATCAGGGCTGTGTGGGTAGCGAATGGTTGGGCCAATAGAAACCATATCCATTTCAGGGTAAGGCTTCTTAAATAGACCACATTCAAGACCTGCATGGATCACCATAATCGTCGGCTCTTTGTTATAAATTGCCTCGTAGGTTTCGCGTACGCTTGCCATAACGGGTGAGCTATTGTCTGGCTTCCAGCCTGGGTATGCACCACTAAATTCAACATTCGCTCCAGCAAGGTTAGCCAGTGAGCTCAATACGCCTTCAACTTCTTCGCGACCTGAATCAATAAGAGAGCGAATTAAGCATAAGATTTGCACGCTATTGTCATCGGTACTGATCACACCCACGTTAAGTGATGTCTCTGTAACACCTTCTACTTCGTCACTCATGCGAATGACGCCATTAGGGCAAGCATTAAGCACGTCAATTAAGATCTGTTGTGACTCTTCACTCATGACCTGTTTTTCTGCTGGGATCTCTTCTAGCGTTAGAATCGTACCTGGATCGGCGATGGCTAACTCTTGACGAACTAAGGCTTGAAACGCTGAAACACGCTCTTGCAGTAAAGCCAAGTTTTCAGGAGGAAGCATAAAATTAACGTCTGCTTCACGTGGAATGGCATTGCGCAGTGAGCCGCCAGTAAACTGAGTTAACTCAATAGCCAGTTCATCGCCATGGTCAAACAGGAAGCGGGCTAAAAGCTTGTTAGCATTACCACGACCTAAATGGATGTTAACCCCTGAGTGGCCCCCTTTTAGGCCCGAGATTGACAACTTATAGCTGGCATTGGTCGGTTCTGGCGATTGCCAAACCATAGGTACTGATAACTGTGCGTCAACACCGCCAGCGCAGCCCATGTAAATCTCACCTTCTTGCTCTGAGTCGGTGTTGATCAAGATTTCAGCATCTAACATGCCAGCTTCTAGACCAAACGCCCCAGTCATGCCTGCTTCTTCATCAATTGTCAGCAGTACTTCTAGTGGGCCGTGAACAATGTCATCGGCGCCTAAAATAGCCAGAGCAGATGCCATACCAATACCGTTATCAGCACCTAAAGTTGTACCATTTGCTTTGACCCAGTCACCATCAACATACGCTTCAATAGGATCTGTTTCAAAGTCGTGAACTTTGTCTGCGTTCTTTTGTGGCACCATATCAATATGGGCTTGTAACACTACGATTTTGCGGTTTTCCATGCCGGCGGTTGCGGGCTTTTTGATGATCAGGTTGCCAACTTTATCTTCGACAACGCTCAGCTGCTTATCTTTAGCCCAAGCTTGAATATGCGCACTCAATGCTTGTTCATGTTTAGATGGGTGTGGAATAGCACAGATCTGCTCGAACCATTGCCAAAGTGCTTGTGGTTGTAATTGGTTTAAAGTGGTCACTTAAAAATCCCCTGTTCTAATAAAATCACCCAAGTGCTATTAAGTCGTCGATTTTATTTAAATCGATAGCGCGCTGGTGCGGGTGTGGCGGAAAATGCACACAGTCTAGCATAGTCTTTGGGCGTCGCGGAGTCGTTTGCAATGGCTTTAAATCTTACGTGGCAGGCAAAGTTTCCATAATCATTTTCATGCACATTAAAGTCGTTGGTAATCTAAGCACAATAGAGGAATAATGCTTGAGCAAATGAGTCGTTTTGCCAAATGGGTTATGAGGCAAAATGGCAATATAAAATATAATAAGGAAGGGTTATGGGGTCAGTTAAGTTTATTGATGTAGTTGAACAAGATGCTATTTTTGAAGGTCATGGTTGGGATGCGCTGGTGGTGGTTACACCGGACTTGGACTCGATACAATTTGAAGAGATATCCTTGCTGGCTAATCATGGCCAGAAGGTGGATAAGCGAGTTGGCAAATCAGCCACTCTGCTTTTTGCGCCAGGCATGGCGGGTGGACGTCTTATTGTTGCACCGGTTACAAAGGCTGATGATGACTATCAAGATGTGCGGGTGTTTGCTGATGCAGCAAGGCAAGGGATCAAGCTTGCTAAAGAGGCGGGGGCAAGACGACCGCTGTTACTCGTTAATGGCTTAGCTGAGCATCGTTATCAACATGCCGAGCAGGTTGCAGCGCTCGCTTGTGGGCAGGAACTTTGGCAAGCACTAGAGCTTAGAGAAGCCGGTGGAGCCGATGAGCCGTTAGAGGCAATTGGTTTATTAGGCAGCGAACACACAGGTGAAATGTTAACGGCGATTGAGGCTGGTCGTAGCCTGGCTCGTGACTTATGTGGTACAGAGCCTGAGCGTATGTCAGCGCCAGCCTTTGCGGATTATTGTCTAGATGCGTTACACGATCTTGGGCTGGCAATCAGCGTGGTTGAAGACCGAGATATTCTTGAGCGAGACTACCCGCTATTAAGTGCCGTTGGTCGCTCATCGTTTGCCGTACTAAGGCATCAGCCTCGCGTAGTAAAGCTTGAATATGTTGGTGAAGGCCCAATTGAGCGTAGCTATTTCTTCGCTGGAAAAGGTGTGGTTTATGATACTGGTGGAGCAGACTTAAAAATTGCTGGTGGTATGGCTGGCATGAGTCGCGATAAAGGTGGTGCGGCAGCAGTAGCTGGACTAATGAAAACTATTGGTATGCTAAAACCTAAAGGTATACGCATCGTTGCTGAGCTGGGGCTCGTTAGAAATAGCATAGGTAGTGAGGCGTTTGTTACCGATGAAATTATCACCAGCCACGCAGGCAAGCGGGTGCGTATTGGTAATACCGACGCAGAAGGGCGTTTGGTGTTAGCCGATCTATTATCACATTTACGTTTAAAAGCCGTGAATGCCGTCAAGCCACAAATGTTTTCAGTGGCCACATTGACCGGCCATGTGGTTCGCTGTTTCGGCGGATATACCGCAGCGGTGGAAAACAGTGTTGCCAAGCAGGCTAATGTCGCATCTGTTATGCAGCAACAGGCCGCACTTTGGGGGGAGCCTATCGAGGTATCTCAGTTACGCCGTGATGACTTTAGTAAAATTGTCGACCCGTCGGCAGCCGCAGACATGTTGTCGTCTAACAACGCGCCATCTTCTGTCACCGCGCGTGGCCATCAGTATCCAGCAGCATTTTTGATTGAAGCTTCTGGATTGAGTGGTCATGGTTTAAATGCGGCTCTGCCGATTGCTTACACACATTTAGATATTGCCGGTAGTGCAACGGAAGGTCATCCACAATATGGATCACCAACCGCCACACCATTAGTTGGATTGTTTAAATACATAACGGAAAGTTAAACCGAGCAAGATTGCTCTCAAGCAACAACCTCTAACTGTCTAGCGCTTAACTGCGCTTGATAGTTTGCTTAAAGCTGGCGCTCAAGTGCCAGCTTTTTTATTTTAGGCCTGAAATAAGCACAAATTGAGCTACCTCTATTTAGCCCCGCTCGATTTAGCTCCCTTAATTTCAGATCATTTCGTTCAGCCTCTGCGATAGCTGTAGATAAAGGTACAAAATGACTCAAATAGAGCAGAGTTACAGTTAGGTTTTGTAATAAAATAACGTAAAGTGGCTTTTTTACGCTTATTTAATAAAAAAGCTTGTAATAAAACTACAAATACCTATAATTGCTTTCGTCGGATAAGCAATGGTGCTTAACGACACTTAGTCTATCCAGGATGGATAATTCTCCAAGGAATCGAGCGACAAGTTGACTCTACAAGCCAGCGAACGGCTTTTACGAAAGTAGAGCATTAGGAATTCAACTTTGTTTGGAGTATTAATTATGTATTTTAGTAACACTATTTATTCGCAAAGCTTTTGGTTAAACACTGAGAGTATGCGTGGCGGTTTATACGCCATGACTTTTAAGGGCTAACCCTCCTTATATAAAGTCGCATCAGTTTCCATCAACCTTTATTGTATCTTTTAGATACTTATAGACCAAGTCGCAGATAGCCCGAGTTAGTATACTTCCGCTGTTTGCCATTGATTATCGCTAGCGCGCTAACCAATTTCCACTAGGAACACTTGAAATGTCTTGCCCGCTCATTGAGCGGGCTTTTTTTTAGCTTAAACTTGCACTTTTACCTGCTAAACGCTTAAATCCTGTTCGATAGTTGTAGTATTTTTGATCGCGAAAGATAGCGGGTTGTGAAGCTTCACATTATACACGGGTGTTTTGTGATACGTGTCACTACACTGTGTCGTAAAATTACCGCTGTGACAGTTTTTGAGCATTATTTACAATAAATACTTGTAATAAAATTACACGGGCTTATAATTGCTCTCACTGGTTAAACAGAGCTTTCCAGTTTGTAAGTCTATCCAGGACGGATCATTCTCCAAGGAATCGAGCGACAAGTTGACTCATTAAATTAGTTTGGCTCAACCCCATTGGCTAATTTAATTTGAGATGATATTAACAACTTTGTTAGGAGTACTGACTATGCCTTATACAGGGCAAACTACGATTTACTGGCAAAACACTTGGTTTAATTCAAATGTTTTGCGTGGCGGTTTATACGCCATGACTTTTAAGGGCTAACCCTCCTTAAAAGTAGTTCCATCATCCATCATCCATCATCCATCATCCATCATCCATCATCCATCATCCATCATCCATCATCCATCATCCATCA
>NZ_JBRIMB010000081.1:0-8796 GCF_052977265.1 Shewanella sp. 0m-8
CGGAAACGGCGGTGGAAGCGGTGGCGGAAACGGCGGTGGAAGCGGTGGCGGAAACGGCGGTGGAAGCGGTGGCGGAACAGGTGGTGAAAGCGGTGGCGGAACGGGTGGTGAAAGCGGTGGCGGAACTGGTGGTGGAAGCGGTGGTGGAAGCGGTGGTGGAACTGGCGGCGGAAACGGCGATGGCAACTTCGATGATTCGTCTTGGTTGTATACCGCGGCATTGGAATACCAGTATCAGGCCGATAACTATGGCGTGACTCTAGGTGGTGCTTTCCACGATCAAGACCGTTTAAACGAGTCTGAAAATGACTATTCAGCTCAGGCTTCTGGCTACTGGCAAGCGTTTGAAGAGACTCGTATCAACATGGGGGTGGCGCGCAAAGTGCGTTTCCCATCGATGCGAAATCTATATGCGCAGTCTTCTGGTAATGCAGAACTACAGGCTGAAACCTCACTGCACTATGAGTTGGGTTTGTTGCAGCAACTGGGTTATTCAACCGAGCTAAACATCGCTGGTTATTACACCGATGCGGAAGATTATATTGCTAAAGATCTCGACGGTGTTTACCAGAATATGGGGCGTTATGGCTTTAAAGGCGTCGATCTACAGCTAGAAAACAACAGCTTTGATGACCTATCTATGGTCTTCTCTTATAGCTTCTTAGACACCGAAGATAAGAGCGCTGCAGAGACAATGCAAACTCTGGAATACCGTCCAAAGCATCAGGTACGTTTTCAAGCTGAGTATGTATTACCCATCGCGACGCGGATCAATTTTAATATTGAACGCATCATGGATCAGGTTTATTACGCTCAGCAGAAAGTGTCGGGTCAAAATATCTTGCTTGAGCAGTCGTTAGATGATTACACCTTGGTGGATCTCAACATTGTGCAGCCATTTATGGACGATAAGTTAGAACTTTACCTACGTGCAACTAACTTACTCGATGAAAATTATGACCAGAGCGAAGGATTGCCACAAGCGGGTCGTCAGGTCTTCGTCGGCATTAACTGGCAGATCTAGGTTTTCGGGGGAAAGTATGAAACTCATAGCGCTAGAAGGGATTCAATTTGGCTATGGATCAAACCAAAGCGAGATCTTGGACGATCTCAATTTGGTGGTTAATCAAGGTGAGTGTCACTGCATTAATGGACCAACAGGCTCGGGAAAATCGAGCTTGTTGCACTTGATGGCAGGCGAACTTTCTCGGCCTTATGAGGGGGACGTGTATCGTCACCCTTCATTGCTGGTTGGTTTGGTGATGCAAGATCCGAACGTACAAGTCTTGCGCCAAAGTGTTGGGGCTGAAATTGCCTTTGCGTTGGAAAACTTAGGCGTTGCATCTGAGCTAATGGTCGAAAAAGTGCAGCAGTCGTTAAGACGAGTGGGCTTGTACATTAGTTTAGATACCCCAGTTGATGTTTTATCGCTTGGGCAGAAATATCGTTTGATGATGGCGGCACAATTAGTGTTTAAACCATCGCTATTATTGCTGGATGAACCATGGGCCCAGCTCGATGATAAAGGTGTTAGAGAGCTCTATAACGTTCTGAAAATATTGTTGAGTGACGGTGTTGCGGTTGTCATGGTTGAGCATAACCCCGAAGCGTTTTCGGGCTTAGTCGATTATCTGTGGTTACTGCAGGACGGCGGGCTAGAAGCAGGGCCCCTACCTGTCGGTAAAGCGCTAACCACTTTCGCTATCGAGACCAATATTGAGCCTGCGCGTACTCGCGGGGCGATTCGCCGCATTAAACCCAGCATCAGCAATAAAGACTGTGAGTGCTTAATAACGATCCAGCCCCACGAGTTTAGGTTTTTAGATCAAGACAGCTTATTTCATTGCCAACAAAGCTTGTCGCTTTATCGCGGCGAAGTCATAGCCTTGGTGGGTGACAATGGTGCTGGTAAAAGTAGTTTGCTCAAAACTCTGGCAGGTATTCAGGCCAATACTCCAACCTTGCCTATCTCTGTATTAGGTAAGCGGCCGCAGCTGGGGATTTATGGCTCACAACTTGGCCTATTGATGCAACGCCCCAATCGGCAGTTGTTTGAGCAAAGCGTACTGAGCGAGCTGCAATTTAGTTTAAAGCGTTTCAAACTACCTTTAGCTCGCGCAGAACATATTTTACAAACACTAGAATTAACTCATCTTGGAGAGCGTTCGCCGCATAAGTTGTCCTATGGTCAGCAGCATATTATCGCGCTAGCCTCTCTGGTCTGCTTGCGGCCAAAGCTGCTGTTGCTTGATGACCCGTTTGCAGGGCTCGATAAGCAGCACGTAGAGAAAGTGGTGCTGTTATTGCAGCAATTAAGCGCCCAAGGCTGTGGGATCTTGCTTACTAGCCATCGTCGTGTCTCCACTTTTGAGGTCGATAACTACTGGCTGATCGAGTCTGGAAAACTGGTAGATGGATCAGGACATATTGAGCAGTTGAATGTGGGCTAAACATCGCATGGGCCGGAGTGCCAACAAGCCTTCAGGGTCTATTCGTTCAAACTCGATGCTTAGCGCCACTCAATACTGCGCGTTGGCATTAATACTGAGCTTAGTACTGTCGAGCTGCGCCTTTTTCCTCCCCAATAGTGCGCTTGGCTGGTTGGTGCTGGCAGATCTGTTGTTGGTCGTGCACGGTTTATATCTCAAGAACAAGATCACCGCTCTGCTGAGGCTTGGCCTAGTGCAGTTAGCGCTAACCTTACCCCTCTATTATCTGCTCCATGGTGAAGCACAGTTGCTCGATGGCGTGATTGTGGTGTTGCGAGTGTTCTTGGCCATGTTGCCCGGCTGGTGGCTATCGAGCACCCAAAGCCCTGAACGTTTAGGTGAGGTGCTCAGTTGGGGCTTACCCGCTAAATGGGCATTTGTGATCGCCGCATCAATCGGTTTGCTGCCCTATATGCTGCAAGAAACCAAAGAAATTTACGCCATTCAGTGCTTACGAGGAGCAAACATTACCCCTAAGGCACTGAGGAACCCTAAAAACTGGCCAGAGCTCATCTATTGTGTGGTGCTCCCGGTACTGATCCAATTATTAAAGCTATCAAAGCAGATGGCACAAGCAGCCAAATTACGCCATTTCGGTAAAGTTAATCAGCCAACACATTGGCCTGCAACAAGAGAGGATGAATGAAATCTCCATTTGATCTACAAGATGCCCTATTTATTGGGTTTTGTGCCACCTTGCTGGTGGTATTAAAAAGCATGTTACGCCTCAAGCTAGGATTGAGCGGGCACTCTATGTTCTTAATGACCTTCTTTTACTTGGTTTGCTATGGCGCTGTGGGCCGAGTGGGTTGCATTACCGCTTGTGGTTTTCTCGCTGGTTTAGTGGCCATGATGTTAAGCGTGGGCAAAGGAGGGCCGTTGATATTGCTTAAATTTGGCCTGCCAGCATTGGCAATGGATCTGATGTTACTCATGATGGCGGGGCTGTTTAGCGTGCGTTGGCAGAGCATTATTTTAGCGCTAGTGGGTTGTTTAGCCTGGGCGGGTAAAAGTTGGGTTGGTAATTTGCTTGCAGGAATGAGCGGCCAAGTTGCGTTGGCTCAATTTGGACTCAGTTTTATACAAGGTGGTGCATTTGCTATCGCGGCAGCGCTATTAGTGCCCACAGTATTAAGGCGGCTGCATGCCCACGATCTGCTACATAGAGATCAGCTTGATGATAAGTAACGCCGTTTAAAAATGACAATTAATAACTGCACCAATAAATAAGGGTTTTAGATGAAAGAGTGGCTGATCTGCATTGATGATACTGATGATATCGGTACCAAGGGCACGGGCGAAATTGCCGAAGAGATTGTGGCAAAACTGGCTGTGGTAGCATCAACCGAAGACAATGCACTTGCTGTTAGTCGACTGGTGACACGTCATCAACTGTTTGTGCATCCTGATATTCCTTACACATCGCACAATAGTGCCATGTGCTTTCAGATTGCTACAACATTGAGCTTTAATGAGATTAAAGCCATCTGTATTGCGCATTTAAAGCAAGAATCGGCAGCGGCATCGGATCCCGGTTTAGCCATCTTAGATTTAGCCTCCCGCTATGACATCGAGCAACTGATCGCTTTTGGTCAGCAGGCAAAAGTAGAAGTAAAGACAAAACCGCAGGCTTACACCTTGGCTGAAACGCTAGGCATTGATCTCTCTGAGCATGGCGGTACAGGCCAAGGCGTTATCGGTGCACTTGCGGGGTTGGGCTTACGTCTCAGCGGTCAAGATGGTCGCGTGAAAGGCCAGCTAAAGCTAGGACAAGCTGCGGATGAGTCAGATGAAGTACAGATGAGCGTAGCAGAGGTATTAGCACTGACAGGATTACAGGCGGTGATCTCCGTTGATGGAGAGAAGCTAGCAGATGATCAACAGCTGTTTCTTAAAGGTAAGATCAAGGCGGTATTCACTCAGTATCAATTTGCGCTACTCGTTAGCGCTGAGACTGGCCGGTGGTTAAATGCGACTAAGCAGCAGTTAAAGCCTTACTAATTTTCATACCGTTTAGGATAATAGGAGGGAGTATGGTGCAGTGGTTTACCCAAGTAGATGGCTTATGGCAGTTTAAGTTTGGCGTAGAAGATTATCTGCCGGCCCGCGCCGCCGCAGCCAGTTGTGAGATATTTCTCAGTGATGACGAAGATGAGCATACTGATAATGTTGCTCGCTCTTGTTACAACTGTATGTATCGCCGTTGGCAGCCGACGAGTTTTCAATGTCATAAGCGGCGCGCCGAATAGCCATTGATATTTGCATGAGTAATGAAATATCGTTTTTTCTTACAAGTTGGTGTGTATTTGTCGTGCATTAGTGAATATTAATTAACTTTGTCTATGGTGATTTAACAGTTCAGAGAATAGAATAGCCAACTTCTTACAGGAAATAACAAGATGGGCTCTGCGTAAGCCGGGTCACAACATCAGAGATCTGTGAGGGATACCGTGACTAATTAGTTGCTGTATTTATGGCTAAATCATCCGGGGACCTAAGAGATAATGGGTGATTCATTCGAATCAAATAACTTAATAAAGATACCTGTTTCTAAGCTGAAAGTAGGTATGTTTGTTGAAGCAATAGACAAAAGTAACAGCCAAGTTAATATTGCGAGCGCTGGGCAAATTCGCAGTGCTGAAGCCATTTTAAGGCTGCATAAGAGTCATGTAACCCATGTATGGGTTAATGCTGAGCGCTCAGCACCAGACTTGGGATTACAGCGGCCGACTGCTGCGCCTAAGCCAGTGGTAAAAAAAGTCAGTGTTGAACGTGCCACTACTCAAAAGCAGGCAAAAGAGCTGATTGTTGAGGCTAAAGATCTCATCCAAAAAGTGCTATCTGAAACATTTCAAGGCAAGGCTGTCGAGGTCGAGCCGTTCGAACAGTTAGCAGATAGCATGATTGAGTCGGTGATGCTCGATGCCGATGCCCTCAAATGTGTCTCAGCCTTGCGTTCCAAAGACGCCTATCTGCTCGAGCATTCTATTAATGTCGCCTTTTTGCTGGTGACTTTCGGCCGTTACCTAAACTTCGATACTGACATGCTGCGTCAAATGGCGGTTGGTGGAATTTTGCATGATATTGGCAAGATTAAGGTCGATAGTGAAGTGTTAAACAAGCCAGGTAAATTAACTGCCGAAGAGTATGAGCACGTTAAGCTGCATCAAACTTATGCTGTTGAAATTATGGAGCAGACCACAGGGTTATCTCAAGTCAGTAAAGATATTAGTTTGATGCACCATGAAAAACTCGATGGTAAAGGCTACCCGCTGGGATTGAAGGGGGATGAGATCCCTGTTCATGGGCGGATGAGCTGTATTGTCGACATCTTCGATGCGTTAACAGCGACCCGTTGTTATAAAGAAGCTATGAGCCCTGCAGCCGCATTTAAGATCTTATTGAGTTTGACGCCATTTCACTTAGATCAACAACTTGTTTATGAATTTATCCGCTGTGTCGGCGTTTATCCGGTAGGTTCGTTAGTACAGCTATCAGATGGTCGCATTGGGATTGTATGGGAATCTAAAGGACGAGACGCGTTACACCCCAAAGTGAAGTGCTTCTACTCTATGAAGCATAAATGCTACACCAAGGTGGAGATTGTCGATCTGCTTAGATCGTCATTTAATATCGAAAAGGGCATATCCCCAAGTAGCTTGGATATCGATCCGACACAATTCTACTAGTGAAAAGTCGGGTTTATCGAACATCAAGCGTCCTTAATTGGTCGCTTTTTTGTGCCGATTTCACATCTCTTAGATCTCAATAAGAAATTAAAGTTTGAGCCGCCTCTATTTTTGGTGAACGATTTGTTTTTCGGCTGAATAAGCATTGAATTAATTTCACTGGTTATAGACTAAGCCTACATAAAATATTGAGATTGATGGGGAACAAATAATGCAACGTAGACAGTTTATAAAAGGGGCTTCGCTGATGATGGCCGGCAGTGTTATTACGCCTACGCTACAGGCTAAAACAAGCTTGCAGCTATCTGCTACTAACACACCGTTCACCAAGGGCACATACCGCATACTGGCACTGGTGTTTGATGACTACGAAACCCTAGACTTGCACGGCCCAGTTGAGATGCTTGGGCATATGCCCAATACCGAGATAAAGCTGGTGGCCACCAAAGAGATCGTCAAAAGTTATCAGGGGCCGCGTGTGGTTGCCGATTGTTTAACAACAGAGATTTATGACTGCGATCTGCTATTAATTCCTGGTGGATTAGGTACTCGCACATTAGTTAGCGATACAGCACTGCGCCAATGGCTTATTAAGCAGATTGACCGTAGTCAAAACGTGTTTACTGTGTGCACGGGTACCGCATTGCTGGCAATGACTTCTGTGCTTAACGGGCGTAAAGCCACCACCAATAAAATGGCGTTTCAATGGGTGACGTCTCTAAACGATAATCCACAATGGCAGCCCAAAGCGCGTTGGGTGTTTGATGGTAAGTTTTTAACCTCATCGGGCGTATCGGCAGGCACAGACGCGGCGCTGTTTTGGGTCAAGCACCTGCATGGCGAGCAGGAGGCGAAGCAGATCCAAACACTAACCGAATATAACTGGATTGAAGACCCCAATAATGACCCTTATGCCGCGGACTTAGCTTAGGTCATTTATAAGTAAATCATCTAGCCTTAGCAGTTATTGCTATTTATTAGTAATAAAGGATATTGGCGAGATCAGTACTAAGCACCAATAATAGCCATTCATTTAGCCTGCCTAAGAGGGGAGATTACATTGAATAACTGGCTAATATTATTGTGTTGCGCAGTGTTAATTACTGCCTCTTTACTCACCAGCGGTTTAACGCGCGCCTTAATAGATTTAGGTGCGTTTAGTTGCTTGCTTGGCTTATTGGTTTGGCGTCATAGCGCTCGAGATCGTAATAGAGAAGGTAGTAAGACGTCGCAATAAAAAGCAGCGCCTGTAAGGGCACTGCTTTATGGTTATATCGCGCGATTGTACAGCGCACTAATCAGTAATGAGACTAATCAGTAATGAGTTAGTTAAGCAGTAATGAGTTAGTTAAGCAGTAAAATGTACGCCAGTGAACTGCTACCTATAGCCAGCCATAACAACACGCCTAAAATGAGTGGCTTAGGACCAGTTGATTTCATTTTCTTAATCGTAATACCGGCACCAATCAAGAACAGACACACTACCAGTAATCGTTTTGATACCTCAAATATTGCCCCGTACACGACTTCGCCTTGTGGCAGCCAATGGGCAATCGCAATCGCTAAGCAGTAAAAGCCAATAAAGTAGGGGATAGCAATCTTATTTTTATCGCCTTTAAACAACATGGCACTGATGAGTGCGATTGGAATGATCCACAGTGCGCGTGCCAGCTTAATCGTCGTAGCGGTTGTAAGGGCTTCACTGCCATAAGCTGAAGCAGCTCCCACGACAGATGACGTATCGTGAATAGCAATCGCGCTCCAAACCCCAAAATCATGCTGGCTCATCGATAGAGCATGGCCGATGGCCGGAAACACAAACAGTGCAATCGAGTTAAGAATAAATACCGTGGCTAAGGCAATAGCCGTTTGTTCGCTGTTGGCTTTAATTGCGGGAGATACGGCCGCAATGGCGCTGCCACCACAAATAGCGGTGCCAGAGGCAATTAGGTGGCCGGTTTTATGATCTAGCTTGAGTAGGCGCGTTAAGGCAAAACCTAAAATCAGCGTGAATATAATCGAGCCCAAAATGAGGGGGAGATTGGCTAAGCTAATGCTAACAGCGGCGTCAAGCTGAATGCCAAATCCAAGACCGACAATCGAATAGGCCAGAAGCTTCTTGGTCAGCGCGCCAAGATGTATTTGATCCGGCGCCCAGCCTATGCTGGCAAGCGTAAAGCCCAAAATTAGCGCCACAGGAGACGACACCATAGGTAATAGGCAGATGAGACCAACAATAATAAAAATGGCTAAATGGGTTTTGTTGCGGGTTTCGCTGGTCATTAAAAGGCAGTCGTATATAGCAGATCGGTTGATAATTATAACGCTCGAACAAGATTTAATAAATTAAATAGTGTTGACGGTTGTAGTCAGCAAAATTGAATGTCTGGAAGGTTTTAGGAAAAGCTAAGACGGACGGCCTGCAGCCTAGGGAACGTGACTGCGTCACTTCGAGAGCGCGACGATGTCGCTTCTAGGAAAAGATAGATCCTAGGTTCGAGGTCCTAAGAAAAGCTAAGAAGGTAAGGCTAAGACGGTAAAGCTAAGACGGTAAAGCTAAGACGGTAAAGCTAAGACGGTAAAGCTAAGACGGTAAAGCTAAGACGGTAAAGCTAAGA
>NZ_JBRIMB010000082.1:0-8507 GCF_052977265.1 Shewanella sp. 0m-8
TTTCTGTTGTTAGTCGTAATTTTCTGCAGATACAAAAAAGCCTACACAAGGTAGGCTTCTTCGTTTTAATTTGGTGGCCCCTCCCAGACTCGAACTGGGGACCTGACGATTATGAGTCCAGGTTGCTTATTTGAGCTGATAATAGGGTATTACCTATATCACTGAAAAGCAAGCTTTTTAGTTTTTTGAGTAAAATCGCTTTTGCACTGATTTGCATTAATAACCATGTTTCTTGTGCGACAGGTGTGCGATCAAATTTCACTGAAATGAGAACGCATACTGATGAATACAAATCTACAAATTTCCTTTTCGAACAAATCTATCGACCAATTTCTTTGTTATGCGGCAACATGCCTTAACAAGAAAACCGCTAAGCCTAATCAAAAGTTTTTAGCATTTAAGTCTTACCTTGACTCTTCTTTCTCAACAGAGTCGATTGATCACTTTCACAATGAAATTGAGCGATGGTGGCAAGGCGATACAAAATACTTTGTACTCAATTGCACCGAGCTGAAGGGGTTATCGGTTCGATTTTATAGAGCGCAATTGACACTCACTAAAGCAACATTAGCCTCAAAAGACGAATCTAAGGCAGCAGTTGTGTATTTGCGATATAGAGATGCATTAACTGCAAAGTTAAGTACCACCAAAGTAGGGGATTTATCAAAGGACAACATAAGCCAGCTAGTTAAAGCTGCCACTCAACTTAAATCAGGCAATAACCTAGGCATTAAGCTGATTGAAAAGCAAAAGAAGGGACTACAGCAGGATAGTTGTTATACCACTTTACATACCTTTTTATATTCTGATTACCTTGAAACAAAACGCTATGAAAACCCAAAAACGGTGATGTGTAAAATAAGGGTGATTGAACGCAACTTCAAGAAGTATCTTGAAAGCCCTGTATCCGACATAACAGCAGAGGTGGTTCGTGAGTGGATGCGTTCTAAAGAGCGTAAGCTAACCAAGAGGCAATTAGCGGCCGGAGAAAGCTTGTGGAGTGTTAAGCCCTCAACGCTAAAAGAGACCATCTGCACCCTAAGAGCCTGCATCCAGCTAGCAAAAGAAAAGGGCGTTATCAGAGAGCATGACTTATACACTTTGCCCAAAATCAAAGTTGATAATCAGATCATTCGTTATTTGTCTGATAGCGAAGAGCTGAGGCTTTACGATGCAATTAATCAGCGCAACTCTATGAAGCATGATCAACGAATTCGAACCATTGAGCATAGAGAAAAACGCAGGTTACAGACGCCTGACGATTTGGCTGATTGCCAGTTTGCCGATCATGTGACACCTTTTATTATTCTGTTTAAAGAAACGGGGATCAGGCCTGGCACCTTGTTTAACTCACGCTGGCAAGATGTCGATCTCGAGAACCGATTCTTTCGTATCAGAAAATCATTAGATAAACGCGGTGTTTCAAACTTTATTCCATTGAATGAACTTGCCCACGCCACACTCGTTGAGTGGCGTAGACATAGAGTTCATGGCGAGTCTGCAAAACACTTCAAAGCTAGTGCTGAGTCATGGTTGTTTCCATCACCGACTAATCCTAGCTTACAGCTCACAACGATTAAGAAGCCTTGGACTAAGTTGCTCAAGGACGCACAAATAGAAAACTTTAGGTTGTATGATTTACGCCATGATTTTGCCTCAAAGGTGATGATGCAAACGGGCAATATCTATATGGTAAGTCAACTACTGAATCACAAGCAGATAGAGACCACCAAACGTTATGCACATTTAATGGATAGAACTCGATTTGAGGCTGTTAGTAAGCTGGATTCGTCAAGGCAGCAAGGGGCTATGCCTGATTTTTTGAAGTAGAGAGGGATTAATCGGTGATGGGGCATAATACATTTTCCCTCGTAGTCTGTTAAAATCCTTGTTTTCTAAAAATACATAGGTTGCTTTTTAGGTAAAGGTTAAATTTGACATATTTTGATTAGTTATACCTTACATTTGTTTAAGTAAGCTTTATTATGGTTAAATTAGATAGAATACATTTGTTTTTTTTGATAATATTTTTGTGGGGAATTAAAGTTTATTTTTTTGAAGTCTTTTTATAAACTTAATTGGTATGAATTGTTAGTGGGTTATATGGATAAGTCATAATATAATGAAGTATGGGAATAGAAATATTAGGAATGTAAAAAAGACATTTGAGTCTGAGATTAGTTCACTCATTAAGATCAATTCACCTGAAGAGTTTAAACAAGCTCTTTTGATAAAGATGCGAGATCCACTTTTTAAATCTTCACTGGTTTACAATAAGCATAAGTTTAAAGGTTTTGGGTTCGGCGGAAGTAGTGGGCGAACTTTTAGCGATGATAAACTAGAGCATTTATTGACTATTGTTGCAATAAAAATAAAGAGAGAAGCGGAGGTGTTAAGTAATTACTCATCTCTAAAATTATTATATGAGAACTCGATACTTAAGGGCGAATATAATGATGCATTAAAAACTGTGGAAGAGGTCTATTCAAAGTTTGGTTGTTCATTTTGGTACTTAGAAGCCAAATTATCTACTTTATCTCTAATGGGAGATAAGGATGGGTTTGTAGGTTTTTACAATCTAGTTTCGAATTCAAAGATAACAGAGGTCGAAATTAGAGATCTAGATTTAATATTTGATCGGACATCATCTAAATCAAAAGTCGATAGAATAACATATACTCTAGATTCCCTTAAAGATGGGCTTTCCGTTGGTGATGCCCTAGACAGTTATATAATTGATTTTATGCATAGATTCAACTGTGGGGTTACATATAACCCTGTTAAAGTTTTATCTTATTTCTGGCAGTGTAATATAATAGATTTGTTTAATTCGGTAACAAGACTTTTATATACAGGTTCATTTGATTTTAATTGTTTATCTGATTCAATAAGGGAAGATTATAGAGGGTTATCACTTATCATTAAAGACTTGAAATTAGGTAATTATTTTTCGCATGCGTCAGAATATAACGAGGTTGTTAAAAAGGATTACTTTGATGTTTGTGATTTATATATAAAAGGTGATTATGAATCTTGTAGGAGTTTTTATGAAAGCTTTTTTTTAGATTATCTGAATATATTCTCTCTTTATGAGTTTTATATTAACTCAATAATTAACTTAAGAAGTAGTACTCAGGTTTTAAGTGGAGGCGTCTTCAATAAGATTGTTAATAGCTCGCTAAGTTATGAGTCAGTTAAAGTTAATGGTTTGGAGAAGTTATTCTATACGCTTAATCACATGGATATTCTTCAAGTATTTAGTTTGAGAGAAGAGAAAAGAATAGTTAATTTTGACCGCGCAAGAATAGATAGGATATATAAATACTTCGAAAGTGCATCTTTTCCTGCGAACCCATTTAACAAAGATAACGTTTATGAGGATAGTATTAGTTCTATGCTGTCGAATTCAAATCTTGATTCACCAATTAACTATCCTATTCCAGATTATCGTAACAAAAAAAGAGTTGCAGACTTTCATTTTCATGATAAATCTTTTTCTGATGCTATCGAAATATATTTGAGTATAAAAGATGCGCCAGAACACATGGTCGATGAAATAAATAATAAAATTATACTATGTTACTTCCATAATAATGAAATATTCAATGCCTGTCAGTTTATCTGTGATCTTTATTTTAATGGGGGTTTGAATATTGATCGTGTTGATAGTAAAAAAATTCTTCAAGTAATTGAAAATTGTGAGCCACCAGAAGAGTTAGCTATTGAAATACCTATTGCAGTTTATTTAATTTCATCAAAAGTTAAAGAAGAACAAATTGCTTCTTTGTATTTAGACGACTATTTAGATTTCTTAGATATAACTCGTCCGAGTGAACTAGAGCCCTCAGATTATAAACATGTTTTCCTTATGCAGAAGGTTTGCAATTTAAATGTGTTGGAATCGTTGCACACTGTGCGAGGTATATATGCTTCTTCTTCGGAGCGCTTGCTTGATCGAATATCTATTCTATCAAAGTTAAATCAAAATGATCTAGATGTTATAAGAGAGGTTAAGTTTCTAACTACTCATTATTCAAGAAATTTATGTGTTAAAGATATCGGAAAGGGCAAGTTAAATATTAACTTTGACGTATTATCTGAAATAATAAAAAGCGAGAAGCTTAATTACATTGATTCTATGATAACTACATATTTGGAAGATAGGTCAAATTTCTCTTTTGAATTAGAAGAAATTAAGGAACAACAAAATACTTCTCTCTATAATTCAGTGTATGAATTCTTATGTGCAGTTAGAGATGTGTATAGTTTAGATGGCAAGTATGGTTTGGATTATCAATTAAATACTAAAATACGTCATAATGGTATTGTTCCCGCAATTCGTTCGATTTTTGATTCTGAGGAAATTCTTTGTAAAAGCTATAATGATAGTTATATAGACAATGAATTGTTTGAGAGAGATTGTAAACAGCTTTTAAGAGAAGAGTATTATATAGAGTATCAAAATAAGATAAAGTCATTGTCAAAACATATAGATATTAGGTTGTCAAAACTCAAAAGTGTTTATATGCAGATAATGACTAATGACAAAATAGATGAAGAAAGACTCTTTAAATTTCCAATAACGGATGATGATGTAGCCAGTTATCTCATGTTTCTTAATGAAGAAAGAACTGTTGATGAATATGTTAACCATGGATTAAATTTACTTAAATCTAAAACTAATAAATGTCTTGTTGTTGGGAAGGCTCTGTTAGCAACAGGATTATATAATGATTTTTTAGTTGAACTTACGGGGTTGAAATCATCTTTAAAGTCTATAAGTGTTCATAATTATAAGTCATCTTTGTCTTTGGTTATAAATGATTTAGAAAATAAAATGATAGATATATCTGAATGGCTATCCTTTTCTGAAGTTGTTGGAGAAAATTTTGACTTGCATGTTGCGATTTATGAGGCTGAAAACTTCATAAAGACGATTTTTCCCAAAGTCGATATTAATATAAACATTTCTGACGTTGATTGTCATGTATATAATGGGAAACATTTGGATTCATTTGTTCATATGTTTATACTTTTGTTTGAAAATGCAGCAAAAAAGAGGAAGTATAAAGGTAAATTGGATTTGAATATTGATATTGCTAATATTGAGGGAGAGAGTATTAAAATTTCAATAGCTAATCTTTATTCTGAAGTCGATGCTTCCACTATTTGTGAAATAAATTCAAAAATAAACTCTCCTGAATATCTATATAATGCAAATAAAGAAAAGGATAGCGGGCTATATAAGGTTAAAAAGATATTGGAAATTGAGTTTAATTGTAGTAATGAGATACTTTTGAATTGTGAAAAAGGTGTGTTCACATTTACAGCAAGTCTAGATACATCAAACTTGAGGGTTTAGAATGAATGCTAAAAAGAACGTGAAAATACTTGTGGTCGAAGATAATATAAGTAAAGTTGAATCAATAAAGTTATTGATTCAACAGTTAGATTTCAATGTTGAGGCAAGTTATGTTTTAACGCCTTCAGAAGCAATAAAACATGTTAGGAATTATAATTACGATTTTCTGATTTTGGATATGAGCTTACCTGCTTACAGTGAAGAAAGTCACTCAATTGGCTCATTGTCGGGTAAGCAGATCCTGCAAACGATGAAACATAAGAGAATTACAATTCCAACAGTGATATTAACTCAGTGGGATGTTTTTGGTCATCATGATAATACAATATCACTAAAGGGTTTAAGGGAGGAGCTGCTTGAGATGTTTTCAGGTTTTTTGCTTGGTGTTGTATTTTGGGACTCTGCAAGTGACTTGTGGAAGAGTGAAATGTCTGATTATATTGAGAGCGCTGTGAATGATTGATTTTTTAGTAGTAGAAGATGATCCTAAGAAGTATTCAGATATTGAAAAGTTTATTAAAAGTATCCGTGAAGACTTTTTTATAAAACATGTTGATAGTGTCAGTGAGGCAATTTTAGAAATTAAAAGTAGACAGTTTTCATTTGTATTTGTTGATATTCAACTGCCGAATGAGAGTGGGCAGAGTAGTGACATTAATTCTAATGCCGGAATAGAATTAGTAAAATGGATAAAACACAATCAAAAAAGAGGAAAGTGTTTACCTCCAGATAATATACTTATATTAAGTCAGTATAAAAATCTGATTGATTCTCACGACTTGGAAATGCTTAAAACACGAGTTTTTTCATATCTATATGAGTCACAAAGTAATGATTGGAAAGAATCCATTAAAGAATGCGTAGAGGAATTCTTATTAAAATCTGAAGTTAATATGGAAAAGGTGAAAGATGAGTTAATTGTCTACTCTGTTCACGGTATTAATACAAATGGTGAGTGGCAGGAGTTTTTCGGTGATTACATTTCTAACCAAACTGACTTAAATGTACAGCATTCATCTTATAAGTATCAGTATTACCCAATTCTTCATTTCTTGTGGCCTCCTCTAAGAGAAAGTGAGGTAAATCGAATGATAAAAGAACTAAAATTCTGTGCAAGAAAGGCACCTAATTCTACAGTACATCTAGTTGGCCATAGTTTTGGTACTTATGTTATCTGTGAAGCACTAAATAGAATTGGTAAGGAGTCTGCTCCGAAAATCGGTAATTTAGTATTAGTGAATTCTGTATTGAAAAGTGGCTATGATTTTACGAATATTGCGCAGAAGCACGAAATAAATACAATTCTTAATGAATGTGCAATAAATGATAAAGTTTTAATTATGTCACAAATTTTTGCCCTTAGACTTGGAATGGCAGGTAGAATGGGTTTTAAAGGTAATTTGTATACTACGATTAAGAATCGATTCTTTAAAGGGGGACATAGTGACCTTTTTGTGAAAGAACGTTTTTCTGATTGGTTGGAAGTTATTAAAGGTAACGCAGTCAGTTGTGTTGATGAGCGGGACACTGTCGACTCTATTACGGCCTTAAAGCATACATTTTTTATTGTTACTCCTTACATTTTAGGTGCTTTCATTATCAGTGGTATGTTTAAAGTTATAATGAACTTTGTTTAGATATTCCTACTTACGGATAGGACGTTGAACTAGTTTAGTATTCGATTTACTTTGTTAGTTAATCAAGGAACTTAGTAAAGCGCTACTCTGAGCGGTTTATAGCATAAATCTTTGAATTAATTGTGGCGATATCTATTGGAATTAATCTATTTTTCCAAAAATAACAGAGGGAGATTAGAGGTCGATGGCTTCGTTATGCATTAATAATTATTAATCGATAATGGGGCAAAAGTTTTTTTTAGTATAAAGTATATTAATAAAATGGAATTTACAATGAAATATTTGCTAGATGTAACTCAACTAAAGCAAGGGGATATAGTCTTAGAAGATGGTGAGAGTAAGGTTGTAAGTGAAATGATAAAAAAAGTTACTAAAAGTAACTATTCACATGCGATGTTGTATATTGACCATCTGCTGGTGCATGCCGTCCCTGAAGGGGGCGTTTTTTCGAAAAATCCTCAAAGAATACTGAGGAATAAAAAAAGTAGTTTTAAAGTTTTGCGCCTTAAAATACCTGTATCGCCATCAACGTTAGAGTTGGTTTGTTATAATGCTAGAGCTAAAGTTGGAAGTCCTTATAGTAAAGTTGAAGCTACTAAGTCGATATCTTCGGTTGATAAAAAAGGCCAAAATACAAAGCAGTTTTGTTCTCGTCTAGTGGCACAAAGCTACTATGGGGGCGGTGTTAAACTTGTTGATAATGTTGATTATTGCACTCCTGAAGATATAAATCAGTCATTGCTTTTAGAAGAGGTACTTGGTTGTGTGAGACTGGCTGCACCGGAAGATATAGATATGGCAAATAAACCAGATCCTAATGTTGAAAATCGAAATGAATTATTAAAGTGGTTAGAACCGACTCGTAAACTTTTAAAAAAACATGGTGCTGATGTTCAATCAGTTAACGACGTCATTGAATACCTTTTAAAAGATAGTTCAACTGATAAAAGAATATGCAAGTATATTGAGGCTACAAAGTACCTAAAGTTATATAATGTTGACAGGAACCTAAATTCATATAGGTACAATAATAATGAATTTAATGCGAAATTAGTTGGAGCAATTAATTCTTATGAGTTTTTAATTAGTGAAATTAGTTTGAATCAAAGGGCAATCGAACTTCAAGGGAAAAACTTAAAAATTGCTAGAGAAGCTTATCGAATATATAAAATAAAGTTTTTAAAGCTACATATGCAACAATATTGCAACATATTGAGGGAGTGCGAATGCCGACTTAAGGTCATTTTACAATATAGAGGTTTAGAGCAAGCTAACTCTAGGGTTGTAGATGCTCTGCTTAGTGAAGTATCTAATTTATTACGGTAATTTAAAGGTACGCATTTAGAAGGATATGTAGGAAATATGTGGGGTCAGTGTCTGACGAATCCCCACAAAAAGATAAACAGAAATAATGAGATAGGCAAAATAATAAGGAACATTCATGGCATTTGGTGATCAAATTTATCGCCAAACAAAAATTACCACGAGTAAATGCCATGAATGCAAAG
>NZ_JBRIMB010000083.1:0-8200 GCF_052977265.1 Shewanella sp. 0m-8
GCCAAGTTGACCGGCGCAGTCGTATCGACGTCATAATCTTCGGTATCGGTCGCGGTGGCGCTGTTGCCTGCTAAGTCGGTGCTGGTGACGCTGGCATTGATAGTTTGATCTGCGTCAGCGGCTAAGTCGCTGCCTTCAACCAAGATACTAAATTGACCTTGTGCATTCACAGTGCCTTGATATTCAACAGTGTTGATCGTCAGGGTCACGGTGTCGCCATCATTAAATTCACCGGTCACCACACCGGCAACGGCGATTTGCTCACCTGATTCCTGTGCGTTGATGATGTCATCTGCGGTGATGTTCTCATCAAGGGTAATGGCCAAGTTGACCGGCGCAGTCGTATCGACGTCATAATCCTCGGTATCGGTCGCGGTGGCGCTGTTGCCTGCTAAGTCGGTGCTGGTGACGCTGGCAGTAACAGTTGTTGTTTCACCATCTACTAGAATGCCTGCATCGACAGTGGTGCTAAATCCAAGAACACTATCATTTAACTCAATGACAGTCGTGGTAATGATAGTATTGCCATCTAAGGTGAGGGTAATAGTATCACCAACTTGTGCAATACCACCTACAGTTCCGCTGAGGGTAACTGTACCAATGGCTTCATCACCATTTATGACGTTATCTGTGCCTATCACTATCTGGTTAAGGTCTATGCTCGTTTCTGCAAGAGTGTCAATAACTGCTGAATCGGAACCTGGTGCAGAGGTATTACCAGCTTGATCTGTAACTGTCGCTGTAACGATTATTTCATTACCTTCCCCAGGGGAAGGTAAAGTCAGGTCTACCGAATTTTCATCAATTTGAGCTTGAGTAAGAATGATATCGACATCATTAACAGTGAGTGTGTCTCCGGCAATCGCACCCGTGCTGGTTAAGTCGATAGTGATATCTATAGTTGATGCTTCAGCAAGTTCATCAAAGTTGATAAATGCATCATTATTTGCATCTGTAGCTATGGTTACTTGCGGTGCTCCATCAATGACTGGCGTCACTTCAAGTGTCAGTATTGCGCTCTCACCCGTATTTGTTGTGTAGGTGATGACTGGTACGCTGCCGTTCCAGTTGTCATTAGGCGTGAAGGTGTAAGAGCCATCTTCATTGATGACGAGTTCGCCACCTTCAACTTCAGCCTTGCTTCCTGCTGTGTATTCTTGATCTTCGACCTCAAAAGAGGCGACTGTTAGGTCATCATCTAGGTCTGAGTCGTTATCGAGTACGTTACCCGTAGCTACACTGTCTTCATCAATAACTTGAACATCATCTTGGACGATACTCATTAAATCGTAATCTTCAGTCGTCGATGCTTGGCCACGTTCGCCATTATGGCCAAAGCCATGCACAACAGCATCAACGACGGTGTCAGCATCTAGTAATAGTTCTGAGCCTTCTACTGTTATTGAGAAGCTACCATCTTCGTTCATTAAGGTTTGGTAATTGGTACCATTTATCGTAATGACGATGATGCCTATGGTGATTGCAGCATCTGCGTTGACTGTACCGGTAATGGTAATGCTTTGTTGCCCTTCGTCATTGGTGACTAGATTATCGCCAGTGATCGGGTCAAGGTCGATGCTGACATCCGCATTTATCGGGCTATCGTTATCGAAAATACGTAATGTACCTTGTGAGTCGGCTAGTTGAGCATTGGTAGGATCGAACAAATTGATAAGCGCAAACTCAGGGTTTGGATTTTCTACAATGAGATCATCAACAATTGGCACTGTAATAAATGCTGTGGTTTGTCCTGGTAGGAAGGTAACAGTGCCTGAGACTGCGATAAAGTCTTCACCAAAGAGTGCCGATAGCTCTTCACTAGAATAACTTACGGTAATAGTTTCGTCGCTTGGCTCACTTAAGGTTAGCGTAAATACCGCATTTTCCATGCCTTCAACTGCGATTGCGTAGTCTATGTTAATCAGAGGCAAATCGCTGCCAGCGGCATCGTTATCAAAAATCGCGAAGTCTAATAGCTCGTCATATACATTCTCACCTGTGACAGTCGCTCTGAAGTACTCGGTAGGTTCAATTTTAGCGTCATCGAAAATTGGTACACGGATCATTACGCTGCTATTGCCTGCAGATAACTCAAAACCAAAAATAGGGCGGGGGATACTGCCACTATAATCGATAGAGGTGACCGTCATCGTCTGCCAAGTCAATCCGCCATCATTTGAGTATTCGATCGGAACCGTATAATCATCGGCATACTCGGCAATTGGAATACCTAATTGCTCGCTAAGAAGTTCACTGGTAAAGGTGATTTCTAAGAGGGAGCCCTCTTCAAATACGAGCTCACTGTTGAGTGTAAACTCATTGTATCCGTCACCTTCAGAAACATCTGGAATGTCAGCCGATAAGTGTGACTTGAATTGATCTTGAGTTGAAGAGGTGACTTCTCTAAAGGCTGTCCAATCCTCAACACGATAGTCGAGTGTTAACCCTTCCAGATCATATTGATCTACGCCTTCGTTTAGGATGATGGCGTAGTTCCCATCACCTAAATCAACCAGGGTTCCAATATCTTCAAAGTCAGCACTTAAGCGCACATTTTTAACGACTAGGTTATCGCTAATAACTTGATGTGCTGTGGCGCCTTTAAGTAAATCTTCTGCCGAAAATGTAATTTGTCCATCTAGCTCGTTATAGTTATATGTAACTAGACCGCCAGGCACTTCAAGTACGTCAACGGTTCTTTCATCTGCAGCATCCGGGGCGCGGTCCCCTGCTAAGTCTTCAATGGTGTCGGCAACGTGACCCATGGCTAAGCTTTCGAAAACGTTTTGCTCGTCAGGAGAGCGTTCTGAATCGCGAGTAAACTCAATCCCAAGCAGTGCAAGGACTTGCGACAGCATCTCTTTACCTGCTGTGGCAATATTTAATGGTTCGCCAGTTGTCGGATCAATATAACTGCTTAATAGTTCGTGTATTGCAGTCGAGATATTGATATTTGAATCATAGCTAGCATCTAGGTTGAGTAAGCTATTCGTTTGTAGGATGCCGTCATCAGTTCCATCACTAAGATCGTTATCCAAAGCTTGTAGAAAAATAGCCATATTTTCTACATAGTTGAGATTACTATCAGCAAGTGAAGTGCCTGCGATATCTTGCAGGAATAAGATTGTGCCTTGAATCGCATCAGCGCCAAAAGCTGCTATGGTGACATTACCTATGGTGAAAGTAATGGTATCGCCTTCACGATAAGTAAATGAGCCATCAGAACCTGCATCACCAGTAAAACCGCTAAGACCCGATGATGTCGTATAGGCTACGCCATTGACAAAGTTATCAGTGAATTGGGCAATTTGAATTGTGTTATCTATTCCAGAGTCGGCGTTAGCATCATCATTGGTATTATTTAAAGATAGGCTTGCAACAAGAGGGAAGTCTTGTTGTCCTGCTGTATCATGGCCTGCATTCGCAATCGTTTCTGATCCGCCGCGAGCAATAGATACATGACTAGAGCCACCCTCGTTACCAGCTTGGTTACCTGCGGCAGTGTCTGGGCCGTCTGTAGGATCTTCTCCTGAAGCGATAAGCGCTTGGATTGCTTCGATTTCACTTAGGGCTTCGTCTTCAGCTGAGGGGGAACTATTCGAAGGCGTTGAAGGAGTGTTTAGTAATTCGCTATTTTCTTCTGATGAGGATGAAAGTGAGCTGCCATCATCTAATAGTATGTCGACAAAACCATCTTCAGCAATCGATATATTAGTTCCAGCAGGAACTAATTCACCTTCACTAAGTTGCTGAACACTACCATTAATAGTAGCGGTAACAATGCCATTGATGTTTTGGATGTGTCCAGCTTGTGTTGTGATTATCGATTTCATTGCCCTGCTCCCTGCAAAAACAAGTTTGTTGTAACTGAGTACTTAAAAGTAACCTCTAATCGTGTGATGTTATATAAATGATTGCTTAAGGTCAATTTCTTGGCGCTTTATGGTTGTTGTTTTTGGAGGGAATGTTGGACTGCAAAAATGGAATTAGAACTAAATATTAAAAAGGCCACTAGATATAGTGGCCTTTTTTCATTCATCGGTAATCGAATCGATGGATTGCTACTTTTGACTGATAATTACGGCAGATTTAATCCGTCATCGACTTGCTCATAAGGTGGAATAAATGGTGTCGTATTTGGGTCTGCTATTAGAGCCTCATCTGTAATAAGCTCTGCAATAATGATGCTAGCATCAGTAGAGCCATAAACACTTGATAGATCAATACCGTCGAGGACAATCATAACGCTATCTGTACTACCTCCAAGCCCATCAGCATCGATAGTAATTGTTGTATCACCTAAATTGAAGCTGAAAGACAAGAAGTCTTCTAGATTACCATTCTCTTCATTCACAAGAAGATCAGAAAGATCCAGTGTATCGATTTGATTGTTAAAGCCATAAATGGTGTCGGTGCTGCCATCAGCGGAGTTAGATCCCCAAACAAAGAAGTCTCTTTCACTGTCATCGGGGTTTAATAGCTCTCCACCGTAAAGTGCGTCATTACCTATGCCTCCAGAGAGTAAATCTCTGCCAACTCCCCCGATAATGGTATCGCTACCGTCACCGCCGATAAGAATATCGTTATTTGCTCCACCATTAAGGGTATCATCACCACCTTGACCAAAGATGATATCGTTACCGTTGTCGCCGTTTAAGGTGTCGGAACCATCATTTGCTTGGGATACATCAAAGCTCGAGTAATTTTCTGATATAAACTCGTGAACATCCACATCCTTAATTGCATTAATATTTACTCCTCGCTCATCGGCAACATATTCTCTAAGCGCTTCCATGCCTTGTAGGCCATTACCTAGGAAGTCAGTTAAGTCGCCAAAAATAATGTCATCCCCATTACCGCCAGCAATGGTGTCATTACCTGGGAATGTATTTGATTGTAAAATGGCATCAGCTAAATCATTCACATCAATGTTATTGATAAGGGGAGTAGCAGAGTCGAACTGACCTAATATTGAAGTGTTGATATTTGGCCCTAAACCGATAGCTTCAACTGTTGAAATACCATTTAATAGCGCGTATGCGGCTAACGCATTATCAAAATAATTACCTGATTGACCATTATCGGTATTTGGAGCGCCGTCAGTAATGAAAAACGTTCGGTTGTTCCCGTTTGCAAAGTTATCGTTAAACCAATTATATGCTTCGTTTAGAGCTGCAGAGTAATTTGTAGTGCCGCCACTGCTCATTGAAGTAAAGGCGGATGCTATCATTGCTGCAGCATTATCCGCACTAAGATCAATCGAGATCAGCCTATTAGCGCTTTGATCAAAATCGACTAATAGTACGTTAACTGTACCTGCACCAGGCTGATTAGCATTCGCTATTAACGTATTTAGTACCTGTGTAATTTGGGCTTTAGCTGTGGCTACCGCGCTGGCTCCCATACTACCGGAAGAGTCAATGACAAAGGCAATATTGTAGCTTTCTCCTGCAATAACGCCTGGTACATCACTGATGATTGTATCGTTGCCATCAGTACCTGTGTACGTATCATCTCCGGGGCTAAGGGTTGCACTACTGTAGATACCAATATCTACGACGGCTGTATCTAAGCCACCGTTTCCATCACTGACGGTGTAAGTGAAGCTAACAGGGTTTGAGGAGTTGCCATTATGATCGAACGCAAAGGCACCATTCTCTTGAACAGTTAATTGACCACCCTGTAATGCAATCACTGCGGAGCCATTTACATAGGTTAGATCTACACCATTAATTTGGGTGATTGTTAGGGGATCAGAATCACCATCGCTGTCAATGCCACTTTCAGTGTCGTCAGCGATCATATTTGCAGTAAGACTTGTACCAGTATCAATGCTATAGACATTATTTAGTGCGTTAGGCTCTAAATTGTCTGGAGTCAAAGTAATGTTGAAATGACCAGAGTTATCTGGTGTGAATACAACGGCGTCATTATCGCCATCTGTTGCAGTGTATCCAAATTCAATATTAATGGGTTCATTATAAATTAAGCCGTTGGATGCAAGGCTAGTTACCTGGAAGTCTTCCCCACTAAGATGAATAATCTCTATGGACATTATATTTAAATTATTAGCCTCGAGCTCTTCGATTATCAAGGTGCCATTAATAGTTGTATTTACCGTTTTGGTGCTGCTGTCCGTATAAGTAATGATATATCGGATGTCGGCAGTCCCAGTATGAACACCGTTATTATTTGTGCCCAGATTAATAGCCAGTAAGGATGTCCCATTAACTCCATAATCGACTTTTATTGACTCATCATCACTGATAGAAGTTTGTGGCCCAACTCCCATACCGTGGCTGTTTGCGTTAATTTGAGAAGATATTCCGTTAGTAAAACCGGTAATGGTTGAGATGATGTTTGCTGCCTGGCCATTTTGGCTATATATGGTTCCATCAGCGTCGACATAGTAAGCCGAGTTATTACCAGCGGGGGCAGACCCAAGATCATAATCAATGATTGTTTCGAGGTCGACCTCTTGTAGCAGGTTAAACTCATAGTCGTAGTGACCATCTTGGTCCATTATTGCCGTTACGGTGAAAACATCCGTTCCGTTAGCACTTGCAGTTAATGTATTACCATTCATAGAGTAGCTGAGGTCTTGACCGTTATACTGGAGACCATCAGTCAACACTTGAAAATCTACATTTCCAAACCCATCAGCTCCAGGATCAAATAGATCCCCTGCGACACTGCTTCCTATTAAGTGCGGAATAATGTTTTCTGCAGACTCATCGACTTCGTCCACTGGTGCATCATCTTCTATCGTGACGTCGAAATCTGTAGCGACATCATGAATACCGTCATTGATAACGGCGCCAAAGTTGAATGTCAGTATATCTTCTATGTCATTTAAAGGATGATCGATATTGGCGAGTAAATTTACGGTGTAAACCACCTCAAACCCCGACAACTCTGATGTTACAGTCCCTAGCACAATTGTCATTACAGTATTGCTACCAGCCATACCTGTGAGTGTTTTAGTATTATTATCCCAAGACCAAGTCACCAGTACATTATTGGAATACATGTCTGTACTCGGGCCTTCAAGTGATACGTCGAATACGTTGCTATTTGGCGTATCTACATCGGAAAATATAATTTTTCCGTCTTGAGTTTTGAGATTAGTTGTATCGGTCGGATCACCAACATTGTCAATAATACCGTTTGTTAACCCTTCTTCTGAAACGGTAGTTGGTGTGGCATCAACAATGCTTGGAGCATCATTACTACCATTGATTGTAATGGTCAGCGTCGCCATCGCCTGCTGGTTATCGGCATCCTCAATCCAGTAGGTGAAAGTATCGGTTTCCATCTCACCGACATCGAGGCCATTGATGGTGGTATTGCTGTCATCAAGCAGATAGCTGTAGCTACCATCGGAAGAGATGGTCAAGGTTCCAAACTCACCGACTAACACGATGTTGTTACCAATCGCGGTATCGCCATCACCTATGGTGACGTTGTTGTAATTTTCTACTTTCACCACATTAAGGGTTTGGTTTTCAGGATCGCTATCGGCGACATCGGCAAAGCCGCTGCCGTGATCCATACCTGCAATCACTTCACCGCTGATCAAGGTCGTGGCGGCATTATTCACCGCTTCATCGACCACATGGGTATCGGCATTGGCGATTGGCGCGTCGTTACTACCGTTGATGGTAATAGTGAGGGTTGCCATCGCCTGCTGGTTGTCGGCATCCTCAATCCAGTAGGTGAAAGTATCGGTTTCCATCTCACCGACATCGAGGCCATTGATGGTGGTATTGCTGTCATCAAGCAGATAGCTGTAGCTACCATCGGAAGAGATGGTCAAGGTTCCAAACTCACCGACTAACACGATGTTGTTACCAATCGCGGTATCGCCATCACCTATGGTGACGTTGTTGTAATTTTCTACTTTCACCACATTAAGGGTTTGGTTTTCAGGATCGCTATCGGCGACATCGGCAAAGCCGCTGCCGTGATCCATACCTGCAATCACTTCACCGCTGATCAAGGTCGTGGCGGCATTATTCACCGCTTCATCGACCACATGGGTATCGGCATTGGCGATTGGGCCGTCGTTACTACCGTTAATGGTGATGGTCACGGTTTCAGTATCAAAGGCACCGTTACTGTCAGTTACAGTGACATCAAAACTTAGGGTGATCACATCGCCTTCGGCTAAGAAATTAAGCAGGTCGTTATCGATATCGTA
>NZ_JBRIMB010000084.1:0-7396 GCF_052977265.1 Shewanella sp. 0m-8
GACTATTTCTAATCTCAAGCGTTAGTCTAGTTGGCCTGCTGTGCCGTGTCAGTGGATGCGCATTATAGGGATATCTCAGAGCTGCGCAAGCGCTTTTTTAATAAAAAATGATGTTTTTTCAAAAAGCTATCTTAAGCACACAATACTCACCAACTACCCCCAGACTTATCCACAAAATCGCAGTTTTAGATTACTATTTGCGCACCGGGATAATGAGTCTAGTACAGTATTTTTGAGTTGCACTAAGTATTTTCAACTAATTTCATATTTAAACCATTTAATCCTGCTTCACTTTACGTATTTAGGCCGCCATAAGGTTATAAAGCCACACTTCATACCGATGACTATACAATGACATGTGTTAACTACAGCCTCCTTTGTTCGGTAGAACACTTGCTCGCTGAATCGTAAAACCAGCTCACTATAAAAAGTGCTGCTATATGTAGAAGGGAGATAAACTGACTTGTCAGCTAGATTAATCACGCAGCTACATAACATTAAACTGAAACCCAGACGCTTTTCCACATCCAAGTTAAAAAGCAAACCGACGTAGCACCATTTATCTCCTATCAAACACCCCCTAATTACTGCGGGTGATTACAGACTCCATTCAGCTTACCTTAAGACTTTAACCGTTAATCTAGTATTGAAAGGTAAATTTATAGATTTAGAGTGATCCCTATAGCATTGCCGAGATAGTTCACTTCACCCACTAGTTAAGACATGTTTGAATAAATAAAATCATTTATTCTTGCTCGGAGTATTATCATGCACAATAACGTCAAAGCATTGCTTGCAACCACTATGCTGTTTTTTAGTAGCCAAAGTATGGCCAGTGGCGGTTGCGCATTCGATGACAAACAAGCAGGCTTTATGGCCACTTGCAGTGAGGAGAAACAAGAAGTGATTTTAACTGGAACTGTAGAAGCACAGAAAATGGTTACCGAGCTTGCAGACTTTAAAGAGGGTTATGCAGACTATAAAGTTGATAGCACTGCTATCGCCCCATTAAAGGACATTAGCACTGCGACTGAAATAACCGTGATTATCGGTACATGGTGTCCAGATTGTCACCGTGAAACACCGCGCTTTATCCGTATTATGGAAGAGCTCAATAATCCAAATATCAAAGTGACTTATATAGGTGTCGATAGAGCCAAACAAGATCCAGAAGGCTTAGCCGCTAAATATGAGTTCACCCGTATACCGACTATTATTGTTGAGCAAGACAACAAAGAGGTGGGTCGGATTGTTGAAAGACCTGAAGTATCGCTAGAAGTTGATTTAGCTAACATCTTAAAGTAGTCAGCTTATATAGAAAGAAAAGGCACTCATTGAGTGCCTTTTTTATTATCGTCTATATAAGTGACATAAGTGACGACTTAGAAGCTTTGACTAAATGATACCCAGTAGCTACGACCCATGATGTCATATAGGTCTGTACTATAAGTACCATTTTGCTCAAATGCCGGCTTTTCATCAGTTAGGTTATTTACACCTACGCTAACAGAGTTATTCCACGGCATCATATATGTGTAGGTGATAGTCTGATAAACCACAGAGTTTATCTCATATTTTGAGTCATCATCATTAAGGTCATCTGTTGACTGGCCATCAATGTAATCAGCTTTATAGAACAAGCTATGATCATCGGCAAATAGATAATTGGCACTAAAACTTACGCGATCATCCGGAGTTTCCGATGTTCCCGCCCAGTTACGAGAAACAACTAGTTCACCATCACTTGGAGAGCTATCGGTATATTTAATATAGTGAGACCAAGCTAGACCAAGTTTAAACTCACCCACTTCAGTTTCAAATGATGCTGCAATATTAGTATCAACACCTTCACGCTCTGCTTTACCAAAGTTCTGCAGTACATTATCCATCGCAGTCAGTTTGCCCGAACCGTTCTGAGAAATGCTTGTACCTGGGTATAAAAGTGAAATGTCTGGACGTGCAACACCTTGCTGATCAGCCGCCTCCCAGAGCTTCGCTTGCTGATACACCAACTCGCTATTATTTAATTGACCAATTAAGTCCTCTGTCTCAAGAACCCAGTAATCAACGGTCATGTTAATATTATCGGTAATATCCCAAACCATGCCTAAATTATAACTTTCTGACTTTTCAGGGCCTAAGTTTTCATTCTTATCAACTGAAACTGGAATGCTATTCTCAATATCACAATTACCGACTACGCCTGTTTGCTCATAGCACTGTAGATAGTTAGTTACGTCATTCCAACCTTCACTAGGCGTTTGGTTTAACTGTGCAAGGCTTGGTGCTTTAAAGCCCGTACCCCATGACGCACGAAGTAGTAATGGTTCAAACAAGTTATATCGAATAGAAACTTGTGGATTAAACGTATCACCAAAATCTGAGTAATCATCATATCGAGCAGCTAAGTTCAACTCTAGGTTGTCTAAGACCGGAAGCGTCATTTCTGCGAATACTGCAGTAATATCACGCTCACCTTCACCACCAGAGCCGCCACTTGCACCTTTAATCAAACCAGCTTCTGATAAAGCATCTACTTTAGAGTCGAGCGTCTCTTCACGATATGAAGCACCGACATACATAGCTGCAGTACCAGCATCAAGTTCGAACAAATCAAATCCAGCTCCACCGCCTAGCTCTGCATAAGAAGCAGTCTGGCGCATATCGAAGTTTGCCATGCCACCACTTGGTACTGCTGAATTAGGATCACGAGGATCCCAACCGACAAATGAATTTGTCGCATCATCCCATGAACCAACAAGATCCGTTGATGCACCTTTTAACTCGTAACCCGTACCCCATACGAAGTTGTCGTAGCGGTTATACGTTGCAGAGAAATCCCAATCAACATACTCAGTGCTTCCTTCAAGACCAAGTAAGATGTCATACATGTTGTCATGGTTTTCACGAATACGATTACCGGCTGTATCATAACGATATAACATGCCCGCACCTTCTGGAGTGGCAACAAGATCTAAGCCTTCTGCAGTCGTATACGCTGGCATTGCATCAGGGAAAGAAATGTATCCAGGTACCGGAGCTGATTGATCAATTGTTTTGTTTGCAGCCCAATAAGCACGAGCCGTAAGCTTAATATCATCAGTAATATCGTAGGTATAGTTAACCAATGTATTGGTTCTTTCACGGTCGACATCAAGTGCCGCTGCGTTAGTGTAGTCATATGCACAAAGCGTATCACCAGGGTATGCACTGTCAGACACTGGACCGATGAAGTCATCACCATATACTTCAGAACAACTCAAATCGGCATTAGAGAACGGAGCTTGATATGCCCAACCACCATTTGAACCCATATCAATTGTTCGACCAGTAGGGCTAACATTCACCCAGCTTTGGAAGTCTGTTGGGTCTTCACCATCTCTCACGTGTGCAGCGGTATACGGACGCTGACTGTATAGAATCTTATCTTTCTTATAATGTTCCATGGTAAAAACTAAATTACCATTTTCAGAAGTCAGACCACCAGTGAACGAGAAAGAGTGGTTATCGCCACCTTCAGCTTCTGCTTGCTCAGCACGGGCTTTAAATTCGATACCTTCGAAGCTTTTCTTCAAGATAACGTTTACAACACCCGCGACTGCATCTGTACCATAAATAGCAGATGCGCCATCAGATAGAATCTCAATACGCTCAATAGCTGAGGTTGGGATGGTATTGATGTTTGCCGCTGCGCCACCAAGAACTGGTGATTTAGCCATACGCTGACCATCTAGCAAAACCAAGGTATCACTAGCACTCGCGCCTTTAAGTTGAATAGTAGCTTGAGAAGACCAGCTGTTGTTTGCTGTACCGCCATAAGAGCCAAATGAGTTCAAAGTCGATGCTCGCAGTGCGTCACCTACAGTAGAGAAACCAGCTACAGCCATATCTTCTGCCGTAATTGTCGTCACTGGTGTAGCGCCTTCCATATCAACACGCTTAAGGCGAGAGCCCGTAACTTCAATGCGCTCTACACTATCATCTTCATTTTCAACTGCATATGCTGGTGTAGATAATGCTACAACCCCACCACAAGCCAAGCTTATAAGCTTAGCGACTTTATTAAATTTCATCTTTCATCTCCCAAGAATGTAATTTTTATTAGTGCTATTGCTTAAGGGGGCATATTCAAAACCAAACAAGCCACAACAACAAAACAAAGCGATAACATAATTATCACATACTGTATTTTGTATGCAATATATTATTTTCATGGTTAATTCAGGTTATTCTCATAAACAGACTATTTATTCAAAAAGCCGATATTTGCGTTTGTTTCCATACAATTTCACCGACAACAAGACTGAACCTAAGCAACTAAAAAATAGGTTTATTTTCGTATAAAATATACAGCCAAATAGGGGTGAGCTGGGATCACGCAACAACATAGAACCACTAAAAATGCAGAATAAATAAAAAGTATTTATTCACATTCTAAGTGTTAAACATTGCTATTTATGCTTCAGGAGGAGATATTTCTCTAAATAAAAAAGGCCGCATGAGCGGCCTTTTTCTACGAGATTATATTTAGAATTCGTAACGAGCAACAACCGAGAAGAAGCGCTCTTCTTGGCGGTCTGTCGTCATGCCATAATCAGGGTTTAACTCTAACCCTGATGGCGTATCGGCATAACGTGCTCTTTCTTCGTTGATATTCGTTGCTGAATCAGAGTCCAGTACGTTATAAACAGTCCCTTTAATAGTAAAGTCACCTTCGAAAATTTCTGTCATATAAGTTAACGAAAGATCGATATTTGTCACCCAAGGAAGGTTACCTGCGCTGCCACGTGGGGCAGGATTACCGTTTTCATCGTAGTGAGACGCTTGGTCATAGTAACGACTAATACAATCATCCCATGGATTCCCAGCCGCACAACTATCAACACCTTCTGGATGCTGTGAGAAGTAACTCTGTGGGCGACCAGAGGTCACTCGAGTAACAAAGCCAAATATCAAGTCTTCAGTAATGTCATAAGCACCACTTAACTTAAATGAATGTGTATGATCGTTTGGCAAATCACCATTAGAGTGATCCATTAAATCACCATAGTCATACGATGTTGTCCAACCAGGATCCGCTTGATTGTTATCCGTTTTAACTAGGCCCTCTGTATTACCGTAACTATGAGACCAAGTGTAAGAAGAGTTAATACGTAAATCATCAGTAACAGAACCATCTAGAGTGAACTCTAAAGCAACATATTTACGCTCAGCTTCTGGTAATGCCATTTCTTCGGCAGTAAGGTTTACGTTATCAACTTGACCATCACCATCAAAGTCATAAGAAAGGCTTACATCTTCACCAGGATTAAGTAGTACGTAATAAGAGCTCTGACCAACATTATCGGTAATACCTAGCTCAGCCAACTTCTTTGCTAAAACAGGTCCTACATCTGTATCTTCAACACTACGACCCAAATCACGGTATATACCACGAACACCAGCGGTCATAGTTTCAAATACTTCTTGCTGATAACCTAAAGTAAATTCATCGGAGTACATAGATTTAAGCGATGAAGACGCTATTAGACCAGGCTCTGTGATGCCTTTTTGGCGGTACCACCGGTCACGCAGCATTGCACCACGACTTGGTGAACCGTCCGCTGTAATAACAGGGTGCCCATCAGCATCGACCTGATCGAGCTCAGAGTATTCAAACCACTCTATAGAAGAGGAACCTTGAGTGATGTTCATGTTTGCAGAAACAGGTTGGAAATAACGGCCATAAGTCGCAAACACTTTAGCTTCACCGTCACCAAATACATCATAAATAGCTTGTACACGTGGTGCGAACTGATCTTCCATCTTTACATAAGCACGCCCATCTGAAACCGTGTTTTCGAACTCGCTATATCGTAAACCTAGGTTTAATACTAAGTTATCTGTTGCCTGCCAAGAATCATTAATATAAAAAGCTGTAGAGGTGACTTCAGAATCGGTAAAGCGCTCACGAACACGGCGTTCAATATAATCCTCACCAGCAATTTGCCCTGAAACGCTGTCGTCTCCTGCAGTGTAGATTGACCACCAACCTTGTGCATCACCAATACCATTCTGAGAAGATGAGTAATCAACCTCCACTTTCGTGTAATCAACACCAAACTGAATTGAGTGATCTTCTAAATCCCAGCTGAAATCAATACGCGCTTGATCACGGGTGTAATGCTCTTCAGAAACTGATGAATTCGTGTGCTGGCTTAACGTGACAGACCCATTTCGATCATCCCAAACACCTGGGTTAGTTGATGCTACGACATTCTCAACATCTTCTTGTACACGACCTACAACCGCGGAGACAGAGAATGTGTCAGATAAATAGCCGTTATAATTTAAGCTATAAACTTTACCACCATCTTCACCAGGTGCATCGACACCTTGCTTTTCGCCAACAACATTGGTTTCCCAATCGTAAGCATAGACTTTATTAGTCCATGTACGCTTGTTATTCATTGCCGAAAAACCAATTGAATGGTCATCTGTCATATACCAATCTAACTTGGCAAACCAACGGTCTTCTTCACGATCTTTGCTCGTTTTTGTCGTTTGACCTGCCCACTCAGATTCTTCTCTTCTTGGTGCAAATAGGCCGTAAAAGAATAATGAATCTTCAATAATTGCACCACTTGCCCAAAGCTGCAGCTCTTTAAAGTCATAGCTCTCTTGCTGAGTATTAGTATCTATCTCACCGCTTGATTGGTAGATATTGTCTTGTGAAGAACGTAATGATGATGGGTCCCAGCGCGCCTCAGCACCAAACTTAAATTCGTTTTCACCTGATTTTGAAACCGCATTAACAATACCGCCTAATGCGCCACCATACTCAGGGCTTACACCACCGGTTTGAACTTGAGTTTGCGAAATAGCTTCCCAAGGAAGACGAATAGAGCCCATCCCAGTACGAATACTTGTTACATTAAGGCCATTAAAGTAATAACCATTTTCGGCAGCCGATGAACCACCAAAACTTGATGCACCATTAAAGTTAGAACCGCCAGGTGCGGCAGTACCCGGTGCTAGTAACGCGATGCTTTCAAAGCCACTATTTACAGGCATTGATTGCAGCTCATCTTGAGTAAAGGTTAAGCCTGATGTTGAATCGGACATATCAACGCGACGGATCATGCTACCTGATACTGCAATACGCTCTACGTTATCAGCACCTGCAGAGTATAGCTTTCCGTCTAGAATCACAGGTTGTCCAAGGTTCACCTGAATGCCATTCTCTTGATTCTGCTCGTAGCCATCTTTAGTAATCGTAATATCGTAGTCACCTACAGGCACATTACGTAAAAGGTAATCACCTTTTTCATTGGTTTCAACGGCCTTGTTTCCTAAATCGAATGAACCTTTTGCCGTTAGCGTGATCTGATCTCCCAAGATGGCAACATGGATGCAG
>NZ_JBRIMB010000085.1:0-7271 GCF_052977265.1 Shewanella sp. 0m-8
TCCCGAGTGGCCAAAGGGATCAGACTGTAAATCTGACGGCTCAGCCTTCGAAGGTTCGAATCCTTCTCCCTCCACCACTTCTTAACTCACTACGAGTTTGGGAGTAAAAAGAGTAAAACCAATAGTAACAAACACAATAAGCCAATATTGTGCGCAACACGAAGTAAGAAAATGTGGAGGGGTTCCCGAGTGGCCAAAGGGATCAGACTGTAAATCTGACGGCTCAGCCTTCGAAGGTTCGAATCCTTCTCCCTCCACCACTTCTTAACTCACTATGAGTTTGGAAGTAGCAGTAGAAAACCAATAGCAACAAACACAGTAGGCCAATATTGTGTGTAACACGAAGTAAGAAAATGTGGAGGGGTTCCCGAGTGGCCAAAGGGATCAGACTGTAAATCTGACGGCTCAGCCTTCGAAGGTTCGAATCCTTCTCCCTCCACCACTTCTTGTTTCAGCTTCCATCTTATTTCATTTCAAAGATCTTATTTCAAAGTCATTCATCAATATCGTTTAATAATCTTGCAGTTGCTCCCCCCCCTGTCTCTATATCTAAGCAGTGACATCTCTTTTTTATATCTAAGTTGCTACACCTCTGTTTTATATATCAATTACCTATCACCGCCATGTAGCACAGCTTAAATACTCAGATCACATTAACCTTGCCAAAATCATCACCTCTTAAACCTCTTGATAAACTCTCACTTTGTAAATCGTGCTTGCACATAATCATTTAAATGTGACGATTTCGTTTACATAAAAAGACATAAATACCATCAGGGTTTCATTTAATCAGTATTTTCTAGACTCAAATATCCACTTAAACACCTGATCACCACAAAAGTATATTTAATCAGGCGCTTACACCGGCACAACAAGTTATCCGCAGTGTGTTTTTCGCTACCAATCTGGCTCGTTTTTCTCTATGATTTAAGTTCAACGTGTTAACCATAGGCAAACAAGTGACTCATTCTTGGGTAAATCAAGCAATCGAAAAAATTGAAGCTGACTTTCAACGAAGTGCAGATACTCATTTAATTAAGCTAGATACGCCTAGCCTAACGGGTATTGATATTTACCTAAAAGATGAAAGTACCCACCCTACGGGAAGTTTAAAGCACCGTCTTGCTCGCTCTTTGTTTCTTTATGCGCTGTGTAATGGCTGGATTAAAGAAGGCACCACAGTAATTGAGTCTTCTTCTGGCAGTACAGCCGTATCAGAGGCCTATTTTGCCCGATTACTGGGATTGCCTTTTATCGCAGTCATGCCTAGCACCACAGCAAAAAAGAAAATTCAACAAATTGAATTTTACGGTGGTCAATGCCACTTTGTTGACCATTCCAGTAAAATTTATGCCGAATCTGAGCGCTTAGCCCAAGAGCTAGATGGTCATTATATGGATCAATTTACCTATGCCGAACGCGCAACAGATTGGCGTGGTAACAACAATATCGCTAACTCTATCTTTTATCAGATGAAAAAAGAGCAACATTCAATTCCGACTTGGATTGTAATGAGCCCTGGTACTGGCGGTACTTCGGCAACGATTGGCCGCTATATTCGCTATCAGCGACTCACGACTAAACTTTGTGTTGTCGACCCTGAAAACTCCGTTTTCTTTGATTATTTCAATACTGGAGACAAGCATGTCAGCTGCTGTAATGGCAGTAAGATTGAAGGTATTGGTAGGCCTCGTGCTGAGCCCTCTTTTATCCCTGGCGTCGTGGACGAGATGCGTAAGATCCCAGATCCCGCTTCTGTCGCAACAGTCAATTGGCTTGAGAAGATTATCGGGCGTAAAACTGGCGCCTCAACAGGTACTAACCTCTATGGCGTGTTGCTATTGGCTAGCGAAATGGCTGCCAGGGGTGAGACCGGCTCGATAGTGACCCTAATTTGCGATTCAGGTGAGCGCTACTTAGACACCTATTACAATGCAGCTTGGATTGAAGAGCACATCGGCGATCTAACGCCTTATACTGATGCATTAACCCGGTTTAGTGAGACAAGTGTATTAAATTGCCCTAGTGACAAATAACGATATACCCATGGTGATTAACCGTCACCGGTACAAAAAAGCCCTTGAGATAATTAAATCCAAGGGCTTTTTATTATCAAGCGATCTAAATTGTTTAATCGATATCTAAATATTTATGAGTCTGAATTGATAAGCGCCAATTTCGCGCGATACAAGTAGACATCGCCAATTCAGTCGCGCGTGCCTTTTGGCTAATAGGCTGCAAACACACTGTTTTATCAGTCACATCGATACCTTCTAATAGCTCATCAAGCTCATCAATGTGATTTTGGGTTGCTATGGGGTGTTTAATCTCATTGGCTCGATTCAATGCTTGGGCAAGTACTTTATAACCGCCTTTCATATTCACCTTAGGTGATACCGTCACCCAAGTGTCTGCGTGACATAACACATCAAATGTACCACTGGTTTCAATCTGCGTTTGGTACCCTTGGCTATGAAGGTATTGAGTTAACTCAGTCAAATCATATAAACAAGGTTCGCCACCGGTGATCACGATATGTTTTGCATTGAAGCCTTTAGCTTTAAAGGCATTAACCAACTCTTCAGCGCTAAGTTCCGCCCAACGTCCGATAGTACCGTCAACTTGGATCACAAGCTCTTTTGCTACGCGGTTTTCCTCTAAAAGTTCCCACGTCTGCTTAGTGTCACACCAAGAGCAACCAACAGGGCAGCCCTGAAGTCTAACAAAAACGGCTGGTACTCCCGTAAAAGTCCCCTCACCTTGAATTGTTTCAAATACTTCATTAACTGGATATTTCATTATCTTACCTCTTGGTTAACCGGGGCGCAGTTATAGAGGATTTTTAGCTGTGTCGCAAGTAGTTTAAAAGCGTTCACGCCTGCGTTAAACTACTCGTTCTTATTTATTACAAGATTGAAAGTTTATTATGTCAAAAGCCGTTGTAGTTTTTAGTGGTGGTCAAGATTCGACAACCTGCCTCATTCAGGCCCTCCAACAATTTGATGAAGTTCATGGGATCACATTCGATTATGGGCAACGACATAGAGAAGAAATTGAAATAGCAAAAGAGCTGGCCAATAAACTCAAACTGGCTAGCCACAAAGTGATGGATGTCACCTTGTTAAATGAATTAGCCATATCGGCATTAACTCGTGACTCCATTCCCGTCTCTAACGAATTAATGGATAACGGCCTACCTAACACCTTTGTTCCGGGCCGAAACATCCTCTTTCTTACCCTTGCTGGCATTTACGCTTACCAACTTGGCGCAGATACTGTGATAACCGGTGTTTGCGAGACAGACTTTTCAGGCTACCCAGATTGCCGCAATGACTTTGTAAAAGCCATGCAAGCCGCCCTTGAACAGGGTATGGATAAAAAACTGACCATTGATACTCCTCTAATGTGGTTAGATAAGGCCGAGACATGGGCGCTTGCAGATAAGTTTGATAGCTTGGAGCTTGTGCGAAATGAAACCCTAACCTGCTATAACGGTATTAAGGGCGACGGTTGCGGTACCTGCCCTGCATGTCTATTAAGAAAGCGCGGTCTTGAAGAGTACCTTGCAGACAAAGAGGCGATACAAGCAAGACTTTCTGATAAATGCAAAAACTAAAATGGGGGGCCAACAACCCCTATGTGTTTGCGTTAGTCATTACAATTACATGTATTAGTCTTTTTTATTTGCGACTCGACTCGCTGCTGGCCTACCAAAGGTATTTAATCCTTGATGGTGAGTGGTGGCGCCTAGTCAGCGGAAACTTGCTGCACACCAATGCCTGGCACCTGTATATGAACCTCGCGGGTTTTTGGGTCATATTAGCCTTACATGAGCAACATTACCGTGCAAAGGGGCTTAGCATACTATTTTTTAGCCTGTGTCTAATGCAAGGGCTGGGGCTACTCGCATTTTATCCAATGCTGATTGGTTATGTGGGCTTAAGTGGCATGCTGCATGGATTATTTGCCTTCGGTGCGGTATGCGATATTCGCCAAGGCTACAAAAGCGGTTACTTGCTATTACTAGGCGTGATTTTAAAAGTCGCTTATGAGCAATACTTTGGCGCCAGTATTGAAATGACCCAATTAATTGGTGCAAGAGTTGCGACTGAGGCTCATTTAGTTGGCCTTGTCTGTGGACTGCTGTGCGTATCAGTTTATCTAGCTTGGCCGCAGCGACATAAACAAGCTCGTTAAAGAAGACGATAAACTGTAGTTCCAATCAAAATAAGATACACATAAAAAAGAGAGCCTAGTTGTACTCGGCTCCCCTTTTTAATGTCTTAGTAGCTCAACAGTTAGTATTAAAATTCATAACGCTAAAGTTCATTGAGTTAAAGTTTATTGAGCTAAAGTTGATTGCATTGAAGTAAATAGCGTGAATAATCAATTACGCCTTAATAAACTGTTCTCTAAGACGACTAACTTTGTCACGAATTGCAGCGGCTTCTTCAAATTCAAGGTTTTTAGCATGCTCATGCATCTGTTTTTCTAGCCTGTCAATGTCATGGCTAATGTCTGCAGGTTTAGCCACATGATATTCCCCCTCAATCTCTGCAACTCCTCGTTCGCTGTCCACATATTCGTGACCGCCAACATCCATGACATCAGTGATCTTTTTGATCACTCCTTTCGGAGTAATGCCATTATCAATATTATGCTGATGCTGCTTCTCACGACGTCGATTTGTTTCCGTAATCGCCTTGTCCATCGACTTAGTAATACGGTCTCCATATAAGATAACCTTACCGTTTACATTTCGAGCCGCGCGGCCAATTGTCTGGATCAATGAACGTTCTGAACGTAAAAAGCCCTCTTTATCTGCATCGAGAATACACACCAAAGAGACTTCTGGCATATCTAAGCCTTCTCGTAACAAGTTAATCCCGATCAGTACATCAAACACGCCTAGACGTAAGTCTCTGATGATCTCGACGCGCTCAACAGTATCGATATCTGAGTGCAAGTATCTGACCTTTACACCATGTTCATCGAGGTACTCACTTAAATCCTCTGACATTCTCTTAGTTAAGGTCGTTACAAGTACACGTTCATTCACAGCGACTCGTTTGCCTATCTCAGATAACAGGTCGTCTACTTGAGTGCTAACAGGGCGAACTTCAATTTCAGGATCAAGTAAGCCAGTAGGTCTAACAACCTGCTCGGCGATTTCGCCATCTGACTTATTAATTTCATATTCGCTAGGCGTTGCAGAAACAAAAATACTTTGCGGCATTAACGCTTCAAACTCTTCAAACTTTAATGGGCGATTATCAAGCGCTGAAGGCAAGCGAAAACCATATTCTACGAGGTTCATTTTCCGCGAGCGATCACCTTTATACATGGCGCCAATTTGCGGCACTGTTACATGGGATTCATCGATAATGAGTAAACCATCTTCTGGCAGATAATCTAGCAAGGTCGGAGGCCCATCGCCGGGGGCTCGACCCGACAGGTATCGGGAGTAGTTTTCAATACCTGAACAGTAACCAAGTTCGGTCATCATCTCGATATCATACTGAACCCGCTCTGTAATGCGTTGCTCCTCGATAAGTTTATTCAGTTCGAGAAGCTGTTTTTTACGGTCACGTAATTCCTCTTTGATCTCTCCTGTCGCCGCCAAAATAGACTCTCGAGGCGTGACATAGTGACTTTTAGGGTAAACCGTTATTCGTGCTATTCGCTTTACAATGTGGCCAGTTAACGGATCGAACAGACTCAAACGTTCTATCTCATCATCAAATAGCTCTATTCTGATGGCATTTTTGTCTGAATCTGCCGGAAAGATGTCAATCACTTCACCGCGCACTCGATAGGTACCGCGTTGCAGTTCTATATCATTGCGAGTGTATTGCAGCTCACTCAGGCGCTTTAAGATATCACGCTGCTCCATAATGGCACCTTCTCGAAGGTGTAACAGCATCTTCATATAGGCTTTAGGATCGCCCAGACCATAAATGGCAGAAACTGAAGCAATCAGAACAACATCTTTACGCTCTAATAGTGCTTTAGTCGCCGAGAGTCGCATCTGCTCAATGTGCGCATTAACTGATGCATCTTTTTCAATGAATGTGCCTGTAGAGGGAACGTAAGCTTCAGGCTGATAATAGTCATAGTAGGAAACAAAATACTCTACCGCATTATGGGGGAAAAATTCCTTCATCTCTCCATAAAGCTGTGCAGCAAGAGTCTTGTTGGGCGCCATAATAATCGTTGGGCGTGACATTTTCTCGATGACATTTGCAATAGTAAAGGTTTTACCTGAGCCCGTAACGCCCAGTAATGTCTGGCAAGCAACCCCTGACTCTAGCCCATCCACAAGTTTACTAATGGCCGTAGGCTGATCGCCTGCAGGCTTATACATAGACTCTAATTGAAATACAGATTCTGACACTCAAATACTTCCCTCGAAAAATGAGCAACTATTTTACCCTAATTTGATTGATGACGACTTAACTTTCTAGATTAGTTTTTGTTCGACTTAGTGTTCGTTGCCAAATAGCGCTATGACAATAATCAGATCAGCCGTGTAAGTCACCTAAACCGATTACTTATAACATCACTAAATGAAACTTTGTAACCAAGTTAAAGTCTAGCCTTTAACGCTAACCTCCGCGTCAACACCAGTAAAATAGGCGTATTAATTCACAAGTTACTACTATAAGCGAGTTACAACTTAGCAACATTTTAAAAAGCCAACCAAAGTAACTGTTGCTTTTTTCATCACATTGTTTTTATTAGCTAAAAAAAAACTTCTATAAATTAGCTCATTTTAACCTCAACGCCCTATTCATCGGCATTTGCGGTTGATTTTCTCACTTAACCCACAGGCTTATCCACAGATTTAGTGGATAACTCTCGCAACGCTAGTTGCTATGGGGGTTTAAGCTTTCGACACGAGTTAAGCAAGCTAAAGCGATTTAATGTAATTTTCTTACATTTGTAGTTTATAGCCTAGCGAACAGCTCTTTTTGTTGGTATGTCTCATTAATGAGCTAATCGAAAACTGTGATTAACTCATAGACTTGCATTTCTACTGGTCACATTTTAACAAAAATGCTGCATTCATCGACACAATGAACATTAGGTGAGCACTTGAGCGTATAATTTCATTTTTTTTAGCTTGTCGAGTTGACTCAATTGTAAGAGCGCTTTACTATGCGCTCCGTCTTCAACGAGACGTAACTTAAACGCTTCCCCTGTAGTTCAGTTGGTAGAACGGCGGACTGTTAATCCGTATGTCACTGGTTCGAGTCCAGTCTGGGGAGCCA
>NZ_JBRIMB010000086.1:0-6628 GCF_052977265.1 Shewanella sp. 0m-8
AGTATTTAGTATTTAGTATTTAGTATTTAGTATTTAGTATTTAGTATTTAGTATTTAGTATTTAGTATTTAGTATTTTCTATAACAGCAACCTCATTTGCCATTCTCCTCAATAACGCCCAAAAACTCCACTTAGACCACCAAAGTTCAATAATCGTACTCTTAAATAACCGCCCTCATACCTAATCATCTTAAATAACCAAACTCAAAATAATTGCTCTGCCATCATTAATCGACCTCCTATCATTAACCTCCTCGCAGTAATGTTGCGAGCACTACCTCCCTATAAATACTCTATTTTTATTCACTATTTTTGCAGCGATAATGAAAATTCTTCAATTAGAACAGTTTTTCAATTAAATCACTTGTAATAAACCAAGGGTTTTATATGATGAAAATACATTCAGTTTGAATGTTTGCCGAGCAATTTAATACTGTAGTTAGTTTTCTAACAGCATTTTTCGGCATTTCACGAGTGAAGATTACCGTCTGAGCTTAACTATTAGAGCGATTACCGTCGCTGTATCGAGATACTGCATACCGTCGCGGTAACTTAAGAGGAAGTATTATGGAGAAGTTATCTGGCGCCAGTATGGTTGTCCGTTCTCTTATTGATGAAGGTGTAAAACATATTTTTGGCTATCCAGGCGGATCTGTTCTGGATATCTATGACGCGCTGCACGAAAAATCCAATATCGAACATATTCTAGTACGTCACGAACAAGCTGCAGTGCATATGGCTGATGGTTACGCCCGTGCAACTGGCGAGGTTGGTGTGGTACTTGTGACCTCCGGACCGGGTGCAACCAATACCATTACCGGCATCGCAACCGCGTATATGGACTCTATTCCATTAGTTGTTATTTCAGGCCAGGTACCCAGTAATCTTATTGGTAATGATGCATTCCAAGAATGCGACATGATTGGTATTTCACGCCCAGTGGTTAAACACAGCTTTTTGGTCACCGATCCAAGAGACATTCCAGCCATTATCAAAAAAGCGTTTTATATCGCCTCAAGTGGTCGCCCAGGACCGGTAGTAGTTGATGTTCCAAAAGACTGTATGAACCCGGCAATTTTGCATGATTATCAATATCCTGAAGATATCAGCATGCGCTCATATAACCCAACGACAACCGGACACAAAGGTCAAATTCGTCGTGGCCTACAAGCGCTACTTGAAGCTAAGAAGCCAGTACTTTATGTCGGTGGTGGTGCGGTAATTTCTGGTTGCGATGCACAAATTCTTGCTTTATCAGAAAAGCTTGGGATCCCAGTGGTAAGTACACTAATGGGTCTAGGCGCCTTTCCTGGAACCCACAAAAATAGTGTCGGCATGCTAGGTATGCATGGCTGCTATGAAGCCAATATGGCCATGCATAATAGCGACCTTATTTTTGGTATTGGTGTACGTTTTGATGATCGTACGACCAATAATGTTGAAAAGTACTGTCCAAATGCCAAAATTTTACATATTGATATTGACCCCTCTTCAATCTCAAAAACAATTCGGGTCGATATTCCTATTGTAGGCTCTGCCGAAAAAATCCTAGACGATATGCTCAAGCAGATCGAAACCAACGACTATGGTATTACCGATCCAGGTGCCAATGATGCGTGGTGGAGTGATATTGCCAAGTGGCGAGCTGTTGATAGCCTTAAATATTCAACGAATGACCAAAAGATCAAACCGCAACAGGTCATCGAAGCCGTGCATAAGCTAACTAACGGTGATGCCTATGTCGCATCAGATGTTGGCCAGCATCAAATGTTTGCAGCGCTGTACTACCCGTTTAATAAGCCACGTCGCTGGATCAACTCTGGTGGCCTAGGAACTATGGGCTTTGGTTTACCTGCCGCGTTAGGCGTAAAACTCGCAATGCCAGATGAAACCGTTATCTGTGTTACCGGTGACGGCTCAATTCAGATGAATATTCAGGAGCTTTCTACCGCGCTACAATATGATATTCCGGTGATTATTATTAACTTAAACAATCACTTTTTGGGGATGGTTAAACAGTGGCAAGATATGATCTACGCAGGCCGTCACTCACAGTCTTACATGGACTCAGTACCTGATTTTGCCAAGATTTCTGAAGCGTACGGCCATGTAGGAATGACGATTAGCAATCCAGCTGACTTGGAAGCAGGTCTTATAAAAGCACTCAGCATGAAAGACAAACTGGTGTTTATGGATATTCATGTCGATGAGACCGAGCACGTTCACCCAATGCAGATCCGCGGTGGTGCAATGAATGAAATGTGGCTAAGTAAAACGGAGAAAAGCTAATGCGTCGAATTATATGTGTATTACTTGAGAACCAATCCGGCGCCCTTTCACGCGTTGTAGGACTATTTTCACAGCGCGGATATAACATTGAGACCCTAACGGTCGCGCCAACAGAAGACAAAACCTTGTCAAGATTGACCGTTACTGTAAATGCTGACGAATATGTACTCGAGCAAATAGAGAAGCAGTTACATAAGCTTATTGATGTACTTAAAGTCTCTAACATTACCGAATCAGCACATGTCGAGCGTGAACTGGCATTGATAAAGGTAAAGGCGCACGGTGACAACCGTGAAGAAGTGAAACGATTAGCCGATATTTTCCGCGGCCAAATTGTTGATGTCACTCAAAGTCTTTATACTGTGCAATTAATTGGTACAACAGAAAAACTCGATGCTTGTATTGCGGCGCTAGCAGATGTGACCAAGGTGGTTGAGATCTCTCGCTCAGGTGTTGTCGGTCTTGCCCGCGGTGAAAAGGCGATGAAAGCATAGTCTGTGTTCATTTTTAGTGACTAAATGCATCATCCAATTTAGGACGCGCATCACCCAATAGTAAAAGGGAGCCAATTGGCTCCCTTTTTAAATGCAGTTATTGGATGTGACCTATTGAATAGGCTATATGAGTTCGCGCGATTACTCTGCGTCGAGTAATCTCGTGCTAGCGATTTCAATCTTTCTTGGTTTCATCGCTTCAGGGATCTCACGCTTCAGATCAATATTCAACAAGCCGTTCTCTAAGTTTGCGCCAACCACAGTAACATAGTCTGCTAGTTGGAAGGTACGCTCAAAACCGCGCTCAGCTATGCCTTGATAAAGGTACTTACGAGTTTCTTTCTCTTCAGCCTTTATGCCCTTCACTAACAGCTTGTCGCCTTCACTGGTAATATCAAGTTCTTGCATCGTAAAGCCCGCTACGGCCATAGTAATACGGTAACGATGTTCATTTATCAATTCGATATTGTATGGAGGGTAACCGGAATTGCCTTTATTAGATGCCGCGTGTTCTGCAAGTTGAGCTAAGCGGTCGAATCCAATAGCGCTGCGGTATAGTGGGGTTAAGTCGTAGTTTCTCATGGGTATATCCTTGTATTAAGCAATATAAAAGTATGTTGGCCGACACGTGTCGCACCGATTGTGAAGCGCTAATTCGCGCTTCTTATTTAAATGTTGCCCCGAAGGCACAACTTTTAAATAGTTTGTTTAGGCCCTCATTGAGCGACCTTATTACTAATATGTGGATGTAAAAATGGTTTTTCAAGTGATGAGATGAAAGATAGTGAAATTAATAAAAAAGCCAGTCACGAATGACTGGCCTTCTTTTACACTAAGATCACTTGCGCCTAAATGATTAAAATCAGAATTAAGCGTACTTACTTAGCATTAGTTTGTAGCTGGACACCCTTTAACTTCAACACCGTTGTTCATGTAAACAAGCTTACCAGGAACAGGTGCGTAATCAGCAGCTTTAACTGTTGGGTTAGCAACAAAGAACTCACGTAATGCTGCAGCGTCAGTAATTTGAGTCGACTCAACATCAATCACAGGGTAATCATCACCACCAGCAGCACTGAAGCTAATGACTGAGAACGAGTATGTGTCAGTTAAGCTAAAGCCTTTGTTATTGATATCAGTAATATCAACTTCACCAGCAGCACAATCAACCGTCATAGAGATGTTATCAAGCTGAGCATATGCGCCAGAACCCGCAGTCTTAGTGGCAACAACATTTAAGTAGTCTTTTACTTCTGCGCCAGTCATGGTTGCTCTAGTTACGAAGTTACCAAATGGCTGAACAGTCAGTACATCGCGGTAAGTGATCTCACCAGCAGCGATTGAATCACGTACACCACCAGAGTTCATTACACCAAAGTCAGCATTAACTAAGTTAAATGTTCTATATGCGTGACCCAGTAAGTGACCTAAATTAGTTTGCTCTGCACGAACAACATTACGATCACCTTCAAGTTTAGCGTCAGTTGCCGAGATAACTTCATCAAGCAACTCTTGACCTTGTTGCTGGAATGGCTTCAATACAGAAGTAACAACTGGATCTGGTTCAATCTCTTCACCAATATTCACGTAAACACTGTTACCGTTTTCATCTTTAACAGTTTCACCATTCTCATCTTTTAACTTAGTTTTTAAGTTAATTGGAATAAGTTTGTAACTCGCAAGCTGCAGCTCACCGTTAAAGTATTCAAAATCGGCGCGACCAACATACTTACCCCACTCGTGGGCTTGCATGATGTAAGTACCATTTTGTTGATCAGGTTTACACTCATCACCTGGAGTAAAGTCAGCATATTCATTGCCTTCCATACATACAGGGGTTTGTGAGTGACCACCGATAATCGCTTGCAATTGACCAGCCTCTAACGAGCGAGCTAGCGTTACATCACCAGGTGCCTCACTACCATGGCTACCATCGGCGTAATGGCCCATGTGTGTAGTTGCAAAAATCAGATCAACGGTTTCATTGGCTTTAATTTCGGCGATCGCCTTCGTGATCTCTTCTTCAGGGTCGGCGAAATGGATCTTAGCGACATTGTCCGGGTTAACTAGCTTAGCTGTATCTTTGGTTGTTAGACCGATAACGGCAATTTTAACACCATTAACTTCAAATACTTTATATGGGTCAAAGTAACGCTCATCAGTCACGTTACCTTCATCATCTTTGTGATAAATATTAGCCGCTAGCATTGGGAAGTCAGCTAGCTTTGCTTGCATACCTAACACAGATAAATCGTTATCAAACTCATGGTTACCAAGTGCCATAGCATCATAACCAAGTAAATTCATACCAACGAAATCAGGTACTGCGTCCTGCATATCTGACTCTGGTACACCAGTATTGATGTCACCACCAGACAATAGAATGGACTCACCGCCGTTTGCTTCAACTTCTGCACGGATCTGCTCGATAAGCGTCATACGTGCGGCCATACCGTACTCGCCTTTGCTGTTTTCCCAGAAGCGACCGTGGTTATCATTCGTATGCAAAACAGTAAACTTACTACAAGCGTCACCAGCTTCTGCACATGTCTTAGGTGAAGAATCGTTATTATCACTACCACAAGCCGTTAACGCTGTAACAACAGCCGTCGCGACGAGTCCTTTTAGTAAAATCTTATTCATTACAATCAACCCCTTGATTATTTTTATATTTTGTAATTTTATGGTTATCTAGCAAAAGGCATCATTTCCTTTTGCGCCAAGCCATCTTATCAAAGCTTAGGCGTAATTTGTGTCACAATTATTACACATCGTGATCTAAGCGACTCTTTTATATACAAATTATGACAGAGATAGTTCTAACCAAAAAACAAGGGGGATAGCAACAAGGGGAATAAACCAAGCGGGTAGAAATATTGGCAGTAAATAGTAAAATAAAGTCAAACAATACATAAGATTATGCATAAGGCGTAAATTATCGGATTATCCTCAATAGCGAACAGGCCTAACGATAAAACATCGACAAGACCTGCTCAAAAAAGCATCGAACAGATTTTATTTTGCGTTTGGTAGGACTTGCTGTAACCAAATAGAGATGTCACGTAACTGCTCAGGCAACACATTATGCGCCATTGGGTAGGTTTTCCATTGGGTGTTAAAACCTGCTTTATTCAACAATTCATGTGCTGTTGCGCCTGCAGTGACAGGAACGACATCGTCATCTATGCCGTGATGCTGAAGAATTGGCGTCTCTTGGTTTACACCTGAGATCCCATCTGGCAAAGAGTCACCACTGGGTAAATAACAAGACAGAGCCATGATCCCGGCTAATTTCTGGGGTAACCTCAAGCCAGTGTATAAACTCATTACGCCACCTTGGCTAAACCCAGCTAACACAATATTGTCTGTTGAAATGCCCAATGCGACCTGTTCTTCAATTAAACCGATGATCGCTTGTTCACTCTGTTTTACACCAACCATGTCAGCCCGATCATGCAAATCCATACTCTTAATGTCATACCAGGCACGCATGACATAACCACCGTTAATTGTCACCGCTTGCTCTGGTGCATGGGGAAAAACAAACCGTATACAATGATCATTACCTAATCCCAGCGCGGGGACAACAGGAGCAAATCCTGCACCTGAATCTCCTAAGCCATGTAACCAAATGACACAGGCTTTGGCTTCTCGGGTGGGTTCAATGGTAATACGCTCAAGTTTGGAGTCTGACATAGTGTCCCTTTGCAATTAGAATTGTTAAATAGGCAGTGATAATACCAGCCTACAATCCGTTAGCCTATAGTGACTCTGACCCTGACGAATCCCCACAAAAAGATAAACAGAAATAATCAGATAGGCAAAAATATGAGGAACATTCATGG
>NZ_JBRIMB010000087.1:0-5810 GCF_052977265.1 Shewanella sp. 0m-8
AAGTGGTCACTTTGCTCTTCATCTTTAACGAGGAACATTTTGCATTCTGGGCAGCGACCGGGCTCATGGCTGGTCACCTCTGGGTGCATGGGGCAGTAATACTCTGCTCCATCTTGATTAGACTCATGCTGGTGAGCTTGAGTGTGTTGTCTATTGGCTGTTTCTGCTGTTTGGCTAAATCCGATGAGTGGGGTTGATGCCATCATTAGACTTAATGCACAAACGGCAGTTTGGCGTATTTTCTTTATCTTAAATAAACTCATAATGCCTTATCTCCACCCTAATGATTAGTGATGCGTGTGAGCTGATTTAGTCGCTTTATCGCCAGTAGCGACAGGTTCTAAATCCATACCACACTTAGGGCAGCTATCGCCTGCTTGACCTGTAATAGCTGGGTTCATTGGGCATGCATGGGTATGTTTGCTCATATGTTTCTGGTGTTTTTTAGCTTTATTAGGGCACGACTCTTTATTAGGGCAAGAATCACAGTTTTGGTTATGGGCTTTAGCTGCCGTTTTTGTGACTTCTAAATCCATACCGCACTTAGGGCAAGAATCACCTTTCGTACCAGTTACTTCTGGGTGCATTGGGCAAGCATAAGCTTGGTTTTGTACTGCATGTTGGTTTTTATGTGCACCGTGATGATGCTCATTTGCTGACGCAGTGCCTGTCCAAGACAACATTAACAAGGCAGATAAGGCTAAACTTATAAGGGTTTTCATAATTCTACTCCATCATAGAGATGGCCGAATGGCTGTGCTTAGCATAAGCAACAGAACAATTAACGGCTAAAATAATTGCTGATTAAGATTAATAACGGTTTCTGATCCGCGAACAGATGTATACGAAGAGACGTATAGCCTCTGTTTAAGCGATTGGAGGTCTTAAATCTTGTGGCAATGAAATAGAGTGGAAATGAGGCATTGGAGTGGCCGTTACAATTTCGGAAGTGGTGAAACCTGGCCAAGGTGACGCACTAAGCAGGGTACCTGTTACTGAAATAACCAAGCAATGGTTGCAGTCGCTCTGACATGATCCATTGCCGTTGCAACAATCTTTTGAATTGCCGGGAAGCATTTGCATTTGTTCTTCAGAATCGCAGCAATGAGCCCCTTCATCCATTTGAACTTGATGACATTCAGTTCCGTCTTGCATACTCATCATTTGCATATCACCAGCCATCGCACTGGGTACCATCAAGGATCCATTAGATAGCACTAGCTGACTCAGCAAAGCGAGTAGCGTTAGGGCTAGTAATGTATGTCGACGGAATATGCTAAGCATGATGTATCCAAACAATAAGTTGCGATAAGTCTATCATAGGAATTATGTGGCACATTGATAAACTTCACAATTTTATCTGTTCAATGTGCCATCTCTATAAGTTATAGCGTGAATATCCTATTGTTTTGATAGTAGTAACTTTGTCATAAGTTGACCATGAGTCATTAGACTGACTTGTTGCTGTCCTCCCATACTGTCAGTTAATTGAATGGTCGGATTATCGATAAATTGATAAGCATCTGCTTCAGACAAAATGCTCGGAGTGAGCGCCTCGTAATTAGCCCCGCTATTAAAATCAATGTATAGATAAAGCAGCTCTGATTTAACCCAGTTAGAATCTTCGGCGTTGATATCAAAAAGATCACGATATTGAACCTCGATCAGATTGGGACGATTGTCGAGATCTAGGTAGCGGCTATCGACTTTACTTAGTCCGTTAACAGCGAGTACTTCTATAGACTCAGGAAAGGACACCGATGCAGCAGAAGAGATGAAACTGGTGAGTGATAGTGCGATAACAGCAATAAACTTTTTCATAATAAACTCCAAACTAAATTAAGTCGTTATTAATGCGAATATCTCTTCGGCTTCAAAGAGTGTTTCTGCAATCGATGCAGGGGTAATTGTTTTGGCTCAAATGAGCGTTCTAAAAATCATTACCAGTTAAAGCCAACATGATATGAGACAGTGCGCTACTGGCCAGCTATCAATAATGTGTGACAGCAAAGGCGCAATATTTCTGTAATGCTAAGCGCTGTATTGCTAGGCGCTCAATATGGATTAAGTTGAGATAAAGCTTAAAGACTGATGGGAGGGGGATTGATGGGCGACAACTCAGCAGTCTGTAAAGACCAAAAAACCGTTTGTACACTGGCCGTAGAACTTTGGGCGCTAGTGGTAAATTGTTCTTGCTCCATAATGCCTGGAGCCGATACATAGTGGGATACACAGTTATCCGCCCCTAACAGCTCGCATAGGGCGTCACAATCAATCTCAACTAAGCTAAAATCGCCTAAACCATCTAGGTCTAAATTTGGTGCTGTTGAATCACAGCTAATCTGCGAGTCCGCAATATGGGGCAGTCGAAAACTTTCAGCTATGAGTTCTGCTGTGGGTATGAGTGAAGCTTGGGGCTGATTATTTTCGGAGACGTGTGGTTGATAAACGTGTGAGCTGGCATGCAAAAATTTTGGCATCGCCATCGCTGGAGACAAGATAAACTGCCCTACCAGTGAGATGAAAAATGCTAAATATACAATTTGCTTACGCATGCTAACCTTAATGTGACCAAATCAAGTTGATGTAATTAGAAGACCTAGGTTTTATAGATAAAGTTTCATTATTCATAATTTTTTTGATTTTAGATGTATGGCATGCCTCCTTTTACATCTAAAAGATTTTCAAACTAAAGAATTTATACTGCTCAAATATCAGCTTGATAGCCTATTAACCTTGCGGCAATCAAGGCTTTAGAGTAGCTTTAGTAAATGTGCATATAATGTGAGCAATTGAGGGCTCAGAAAACAGAGTTAGAGCCATGTCTCATTTTGCACTTTTAGTTCCAGATCAATGAGTAGGATCTAGTTTATACTGGAAGGCATAAATAGCGATGAAGTTAACTTACATCGATATAAAAATTAAATATTCGGAGAAGAGTGATGAACTGGCGAGCACTATTTAAACCTAGCGCAAAATATTCGATTCTAGCCTTGCTAGTTATCGGTGTAGTTGTCGGTGTTGTAGGCTATTTTGCTACACAGCAAACGTTACATGCTACAAGTACAGATGAATTCTGTATGAGCTGTCACAGCAACCATTCGTTGAAAGCAGAAGTTCTTGCTTCACCTCACGGCGGTAATAGCGCGGGTGTTACGGTACAATGTCAAGATTGTCACCTTCCACACAACCCAGTTAAGTACCTAGTGAAGAAGATCATCGTATCTAAAGATCTATACGGTTACCTAACGATTGACGGTTTCAACACTCAAGAGTGGTTGGATGCAAACCGTAAAGAGCAGGCTGACCTAGCGCTTAAGTATTTCAAAGGCAATGACTCTGCTAACTGTAGACACTGTCACACTCGTATCTACGAGGACCAGCCTGAAGCTATGAGCAAGATGGCGAAGAGAATGCACGCTAACAACTTCAAGAAAGCTGAAGACAAGCGTAAGACTTGTGTAGACTGTCACAAAGGTGTTGCTCACGTTTATCCTAAGGGATAATACGCCAGCAAACCTAGAGTTAGCTAAGCCTGCTAACTCTTCAAGTTAATCGCTAAAAGCCCCTTAATTGGGGCTTTTTTGTTTTTAAAATCTAACAAGGCGCTAGGAAAAGCAGATAAAGACCCTAGGGAAAGCTAAGACGGAAAAGCTAGATAAGCCTGAGATGGTTTGCCTTTATTGAGTTGCGGGCTAGGATTTTTCTGCAGGTTGGGCTTTGATCCATCAATACGTTAATCATTTATTACTCGAACCGTTCATTACGAGCTGACGGCATAAATGCCGACCTACAAATGCAAAGCGAAGAAAGGTCCTAGGAAAGGCTTAGACGATCGGCCAGCGGCCTAGGGAACGTGACTGCGTCACTTACGGAACGCTATGCTGACGGAAAAGACGGAAAAGACGGAAAAGGCAAAAAAGCTGATGCCGTTTTGCCTGTGTTGTTTCGACTGTTGCTAGAACCTAGAACCTAGAACTTAGAACCTAGAACCTAGAACCTAGAACCTAGAACCTAGAACCTAGAACCTAGAACCTAGAACCTAGGCTTTAACCTGCTTATCTAACACTTGTTTGCGGTATTGCAGTAAGCTAAATACACCGAATAGGAATACCTGCAGATAATCGCTTTTTCTTAGTGTTAAAAGTTGGCTAAATAAACTGTGGAAAATGAAGGTTTGAAAGCAGTGCATCAATATTGTCATTACAAACAGAATATTAAGAGCCACTGCAATGCCACCTTCAAAGGGGAAAGCTATGTTATATAGCATCATCAACCAAGCAAATGCGGTGACGATTTTCCCTAGAATTAACATAACTTTCATTTAGTTCGTTTCCTGTGCATCGTTATTTGAATTATCAATTTCTTCTTCAAGTGCTATTGCAGAGTATTGATACAAACGATAGATCACTTGGCCTGCTTTTTTCTCTTTTAGCAAACTCCAGCTCGCGGGTACGGTTAACATCGCGATTTCACTCTCTGTTTCTACGTAGATCTGTGCATTGTCATTAAGCCATTCGTGCTGCTCGATAAGCGTAATACTCTTCTCGGCGAGTGACTTTCTAAAAGGTGGGTCGATAAAAACCAGATCGAAGCCTTCGCTAGGTTTATTCGCCAGCAAGGCTAAGCTATCACCTTTAATCACATCTGCGTTATCGCACTTGAGCGTGGCTAAGTTGGCCACGAGCTGTTTCGCAGCCTGGGCTTGTAGCTCAAAAATCTTCGCGTAACTTGCGTATCGCGACAGTGATTCAAGGCTCAGTGCGCCACTCCCTGCAAAGCAGTCGAGTACGCGTGCACCGCGAATATCGTTAGCAATCCAGTTAAATAGGGTTTCTCTAACGCGATCTGTGGTTGGGCGTAGCCCTTCAAGGTCATGAATGGGCAACTTTCGAGAGCGCCACTGGCCTGAAATAATCCTAACTTGACCGCTAGAAGGTCTTTTTTTGACCATGGTGTCCTCGTGATTTTGCCTAATGAAAGAAAGTGGTAGACTATGCCGTCTGAATTCAGGTCGTTATTTTATATCAAAGCACAGCTAAAAGGTAAAAAGCCGTTGTTAGAATCCGTATGAATGGCGGTTTTGCTGCTTTTATCTGCGTAATCTAAGCTGATTTTTGATATAACGTCCTCCACCCTAATGCATTTATGTACAGCTATTTGAGCACCGGTATAACACATGGCAAAGAAAGGTTTTTTTTCCTGGTTCCGCAAGGATAAGTCTAAAGAAGAAGCGCAGGCTGTAGAAGCGGCGAAATTAGAAGCTGAAAAGCTTGAATTAGAAGAAGCTGAAAAACTTGAGTTAGCAAGAGTTGAAGCTGAGCATCTTGCTGCCGAACAAGCTGAAGCGCAAAGAGTTGCAGAAGAGGCTCGCCTAGCTGCAGAGCAGGCTGAAGCTGAACGTATTGCAGCAGAGCAAGTGGCTCAAGCTGAGTCAGCACGTATTGCGGCTGAAAATGCCGCCGTGGCAGAAGCTGAAGCGCAAAGAGTTGCTGCAGAGCAAACAGCCCAAGCTGAGGCTGTACGTATTGCGACTGAAAATGCCGCCGTGGCAGAAGCTGAAGCGCAAAGAGTTGCTGCAGAGCAAGTGGCTCAAGCTGAGACTGCACGTATTACGGCTGAAAATGCCGCCGTGGCACAAGCTGAAGCTCAAAGAGTTGCTGCAGAGCAAGTGTCTCAAGCTGAGTCAGCACGTATTGCGGCTGAAAATGCCGCCGTGGCAGAAGCTGAAGCTCAAAGAGTTGCTGCAGAGCAAGTGGCTCAAGCTGAGACTGCACGTATTGCGGCTGAAAATGCCGCCGTGGCAGAAG
>NZ_JBRIMB010000088.1:0-5400 GCF_052977265.1 Shewanella sp. 0m-8
ATTATTGAGTTTGAAGACAGACTTGTGAAACATATTAACTAAAACTGCAGTTACACAGAATCTGTTACACCCTCGAGATCCTAGGACGTTCGCACGCTCACTGCGAGGACGCTTCGCTGCTAGGCAAATCAAAATGAAACAGCAGCACCTTTAGGTTTAAATTAACTTGTCGGCTCTTGCATGTTCGTCTTTGTACTGTGGCTTACCCCGGTTATTCCACCTTCACTCTATTTGACTTTTGCGGCTCATAACCATCGCGTTTGCTTGTATAGACACTAGCAGGACCAAAGCGACACTCTCCCAGGATTGTGGCTTAATAAACCTAGTCACTTCTTAGAAACGCAGCGCTCTTCTTAGCTTTTACCGTCAGCGAAGCGTTCTGTGAGTGAGCTTGCGAACGCTCCGAATACTGTAAGGCCACCGGCCATTCCTCTATTCAGCCTTAGCTTTTCCTAGCTCCCAGCTCTCAGCTCTCAGCTCTCTGGCACTCTAACCTCTAACCTCTAACCTCTAACCTCGAAGCGTGGCCCCTTCTTAGCCTTTAATGCCCTTTCCCATTTTGCATTGCAAATAAAGAGCATCACTTAGCTGTCTGCATCATTGTGTTGATAAAACAATAAAAACCTATAAATACAATAAGATAAAAACTGGCATTAGAGTTGCTTAGCTTAATGTGTAAATAGAATAAATGTGTAAATGAAATATGTAATTGAAAGAAGTGTAAATAAAAGCCACAAGTAAAAAAATGAGTAACCACCAACAAATTTAATACCTGTTCAGATAACCAAGCAAAATGCCAAGTGCATTTTTAAGGATGGCGATATGTTTTTCTCCAAATTACCTCAGAACAATGCCTGTAAAATCACCCTACCGGTTGAAGTGATAATGACTCAAACCGCAACGATCAGAGCTGCAATTTTGCAACAAATTGATGCAGGGATTACGCGGTTAATTATCGACCTTCACCAAGTAGAGTACATCGATTCTAGTGGGCTATCAGTACTCATCTCAGCGTTAAAACGCGTAGAAAAAGAAGAGGGTGAAATTGTACTACTCTCACCAACAGCTGGAGTGCGTTCACTCATTGAGCTTACCCGTTTGCATCAAATTTTCTCCATCTATGAAGATGAAACTGCTGCCATTGAATACATATGCAATGAACTTGCCGATGAAAACGTAATATAAGTTGAGGCCGCCGTTATGACTCCCAATCACAGCAAGCAAAAAAAGAATAACATCCACAAACTAGGCTCACACAAGTTAGGCTCATTAAGCCACGTAGGCTTGCTATGTTTATTGCTCTCGGCTTGTGTCACCCCCCATCACCCAGAAGAGTCTCAAATCTGTGCGGGTAACGGCGATGACAATATGACTCAGTGTCATTTTTATAGTCGCGACACACCATATATGCGCAGTATAAAGGGAGCCAAAGCTGAAAACCTTAGCCCAAATAGATCTAATACTGAAATGAGCAACACATGGTTAATGTATGCAGGGCAATCTCAGCAAGCATTACATCTTCCGCAAAATATTCGCTTATCTGTAGGTGACCGACTCAAGATCCAGGTGCTCAACGGAGAAGAGTTCAGCGGTGATGTTGAAGTCAATAACGATGGCTATATCTACCTACCTTATTTAGAGCCGATTCACGCGAAAGGTCTTGATATTGCAGAGCTAACAAACACTATTCAACAGTATCTTGTCGATGAGGAGTTTATGCTAAAAAGCAGCGTGCGTTTAAGCATCACCCCCTTAAAGTGGGCACCTGTTGAAATTACAGTATCGGGAGGCGTATTTGAACCGGGTCAACACCTGATCAATAAAAAGTCCGACTTAGAAATTATTGATGATGATGGTAACCACAGTGGCGACCAAGCTGGCCAACGTACAATAGCTTCTGCGCTCAGAGCATCTGGTGGAGTTCGCCCTGATGCAAATGTCTCAGCGATCACTGTGTTCAGAGGCCAACATAGCTTCACCCTAGATCTATCCGGCGTGATCCACGGCTATCCTGTGCCAAGCATGACCTTGATGTCTGGCGATCACATTCATGTACCACAACATGATTATTTCGATGATGCTTTAGCTCGCCCATCACAGATCACCGCGCCGGGTATTCGAGTCTTTATGTCTAACCTGACTCAGCCGGCCTCCAGTAACGCCCAATCAGCGGTAGATACTGAAGCAACTCGATTTCCTTACGGCACTCGTCTGTTAAATGGTGCGATTGCAGCCAACTGTGTGGGGGGGGCACAATCGACTAATGCCAGTAGACATTTATTGCTGATCACTAAAAACCCTCTTACCGCTCAAGTCGATGTGATTGAACGCTCAATAGATGACTTAATCAGGAACTCGTGGGAAACCGGGATGAATCCCATTTTAATGCCTGGCGATGGGATCGCCTGTTATGACTCTCGCGTTACCAATATCCGAGAGATTGCACGTTCAATTACCGAAGTACTCGTTCCAGCAACCTTGCTTGAATTGCTTTAAATAGTGACATAACCAGGAGGTTATAATGACAACACAACACTCCTACAGACCTCTTTTATGGTTAAAGCACTACTTTGTAGCAGGTAGTCAACTTTCTGCTAAAAAAAGAAAGCGTGCCTATCTTATCGTTACCTCGCTACTGCTGCTGACTATCTGGCTTTTAGTGTTGCTATTTACTCTATTAAGCCCAAGTCGCTATATCAGCCAATGGATCCTTATACTTCCTGGGGCTGGTGCCGGCGCCTTAGTCAGCCTAGATAGTGTGGGCCAAGCTAATAGCTCTACCAACTCGCCTTATGCAAGTAGTGCTATCGACCCTAGAATTAATTACAAATCTATTGCAAATAGTAAGCCCCTTATTAATGCAGCAGCTAAAACACTTCACCTTAAAAGCAGCGAATTTGGCATGCCAAAACTAACACTTCCTAACCAAACAGGGATGATGAAATTTAGTATAAAAGGCGCAACAGCCAAAGACGCACAGCAAAAAGCCTGGGCACATTATCATAGTTTACAAGCATTATTAGCTGAGCTGCGCCGAGATGAAATTGAGCAACGTGAGGATGCCATCCGAGTAGGCATGGCCACTTTTGCCAATAAAGTCCATTTAACCCAGAATAAATTACTCGAGTTTCAGTCAGCACATGGTCTAGTGTCACTCGATCAGTTTAAAGAGCTCGCTTTGACCATGGAAAGACTTAGACATAACAAAGTCAATCTCATCTCAGAGTTACAAGGCGTGAAAGCCAGCCAGAAAATGCTCGAAATACACTTAGGCTTAACCCCCAAGCAGGCGGCAGGCTTACTTACGCTAAAAAATGATCAGTTGTTCCAGCAACTTCTTATCAGCTATACCAATGTTACCGCAACTCTAGCCGAATACCGCAGTCGGTTTGGCAAACGTCACCCAAAAGTTGTTACCTACCAAAACGAGCAATTATCTATTCTGGCCGCCCTAAGTAAACGCTGTAAAAGTCTGCTTGGCTATAATGATAAGCGCTTGATGTTAATGCTATCGGCTGATGACTTAGACGGCCGTGCTCAACTCATGCAAGAGTTGCTATCGCTCAACACCAAAGCCGAAGGGCTAAGGCATCGAATTGATGCCCTATCTGATCAGATCCATGCATGGGATCATAGGTTCAACGACAGTAATGATGATGCAGCCAAACTCGAAGGCCTACAGCGGGAGCATCAGGTCGCTACCGCTGTATTTACCTCCGCACTTGCAAAAATGGACATAGGTAAAGCCGACATCTACGCAGCCTATCCGTTATTGCAACTGATGGCTCCACCATCATTAGCCGAGAAACCCGATAATTTACGTACCCTGCTAGCAATAGTCGGCGGGATTGCAGCTTCGATCTCATTAATTGCAGGAATGGTAATGCTATGGATCCGCAAACCAATACTCCAGAAAATTCTGACGAATTAATTATCTGGCGAGCGATCACTGGCACCTATCTGTTTTGGCTGTTAGGCGCCATGTATCTGGTCGCCCCCGCCATAGCGTGGATCTTGCTGTTGCGCATGGTTAAACGAGCCTTGTTGGATCACCAGAGTTATACCGTTAGCAAAACACAAGCCTGTTGGATTGTCGCTATGGCAATCATGTTACTCGCATTGGTAATAGGTCACCTAACAAACGACTTAGGTCTAGCCAAACTGATAAAGTCGAGTATCGGTTGGGCCAAAGGCTGGGCGCTGTTGGCAATATTTCCTTTATTGGGCAGCCTAAAGATCCGTCCCGAGCTTATCTACCGAGCATGTTGTATTGTGTGCAAACACACTCTGATCTTACTGCCCATCTTCATACTCGCATGGATCATTAAGCTCCCGGCTACACTCTATACTTCCCCGCTGAGTATTATTGGTGGCCCAGGCCCAGAGTTCTTTAATGTCAGCTTATATGAAATTGATCCCGCTAACGGCCTCCCCAGGTGGCGACTCTTTACCCCCTGGGCTCCCGCCCTAGGCATGATAGGCAACCTATTTTTTACTTTTGCCCTGCAAGAGAAGTCTAAACGATTTAAGTTTTATGGCTTTGCGGGCAGCTTTTGTATGATCTTGCTATCGCAATCACGCTTAGCCTTAGTCTGCTATCTACTACTGATTGGCTTTTTCATGTTTATCCGTTGGTTTCGCTCACCTTGGATTTACTTTGTTGCCAGCCCGCTATTACTCCTACTTGGCGGTTCAGGTCTTTATGTCGTCGACAAGGTGCAACAGAGTGTAGAGGCTTTTAAAGCTGCCCGTGCAGGCTCGACCCGGGTTCGCCAAGAACTGGCTAATATCGCCCTAGAGCGCTGGGCAAACGAGGCGGTAGTATGGGGCCATGGCATTGTCGAACGCGGACCGCATCTAGTTGAATATATGCCAATCGGTTCACATCATACCTGGTACGGCTTATTGTTTGTTAAAGGCATTGTGGGCGCTATCGCCTTAGCGGTTCCTTTACTTGTAAGCCTGCTTGCTCTACTCAAAACCCTATTTAGCTCGCGCCTAAGCGCTGTTGGCGTTGCGATTATCTTGCAGCTGATTTTATACACATTTGGTGAAAATCTAGAGATCCTTGCCTACCTGTTCTGGCCAGGGCTTTTCATTGTCGGGGCCGCTTTAAAAGAAGGTTCTAAAGGAAGGTTAAAGGAAGGGACTAGGGACTAGGACCTAGGGCGTTCGCAAGCTCACTGCGAGGACGGACTATATAAACAAGGTCCTAGATTCTAGGACGCTTCGCTGCTAGGAAATCAACAGCGGAACAGTACCGGCTTTGACCTTCTATGCTTGATGTAGGCAGGGCTTTAGTCCATCACAAACAAACCAATACATAAATAGACGGCATAAATGCCGACCTACAAAATATAGACATCAACTTGAAATACTGCCTTCCTACATCTTTGTAGG
>NZ_JBRIMB010000089.1:0-5149 GCF_052977265.1 Shewanella sp. 0m-8
TAAAGTTATCCATAACCACAAATGAAGAGAATACGATGAATGCAATTAGATCATATTTTTACTTAGATTGGTATAAAACCCGCTTCAAACGCTGAGTCTACAGCCAAATACCTGCACCAAAATAAAGCAAGATGCCGTAATCCTAGCTAACTGATGATTAATCATAATAAAGCCCTTTAAATTAGCTTTTTTTGCAGAGATAATCGTTCACAACGGATCCGTTCTCGAAAAAGAGATTTGATGAATAGTGCTCAAGCTGCAAAAAATGCGTTAATCGACCAGAACCAAGAATTATTAGAAACCTTTAATGCAACTTCTGATATTCGCTCGATAGTGAGTACTCGCTGCCAACACGTTGATAAACTGTTGCAAAAGCAGTGGCACGCCCATCATCTCGAACAGTTTCCTATCGCATTAATCGCTGTAGGTGGTTATGGCCGCGGTGAACTACACCCACATTCAGACGTCGACCTATTATTCCTGACCGAAGGCGAGCTATCTCAAGATGCAGAACAAGCCCTAGGTGCCTTCATCGCGTTTATTTGGGATGCAGGCTTAGAAGTCGGTCATAGTGTACGCAGCATTGAACAAACCCTTGAGCAAGGCCGCATAGATGTCACTGTGGCAACCAATTTACTTGAATCGCGCCTACTTTGTGGCCCCCAGGCTTTGTTTACTCTACTTTACCGCAATATTCGCCAAGATAATTTTTGGCCCAGCAGTGAGTTTTATGTCGCCAAGCGGGACGAACAAATAGCCCGTCATACTCGCGCCAGCGCATTTGATTTAGAGCCTAATTTAAAAAGCTGCCCCGGTGGGTTACGCGACATTCAGACTGTCGCCTGGGTCGCCATGCGCCACTTCAACGCTGAGAAATTTGAAGAGTTGGTGTACCACGGCTTTCTTGAGCCAACAGAGCTTGACGAGCTATTAGAAGCCCAAGACTTTTTGTGGCAACTGCGCTGTTCATTGCACTTAATTTCCGGCCGTGATGAAAACAGGCTGTTGTTTGACTTGCAGCCGCAGGTCGCTAAGTTAATGGGTTATGAAGATGGCACCCAGCTTGCTGTTGAGCAGATGATGAAGCGCTACTACCGCACGGTTAGACGAGTCATGGAGCTAAACCAAATGCTGCTTCAACTCTTCAAACGGGCAACATTAGGCCACATAAAAGCATTAGAAGTCGTCCCGATAGATGACAACTTCCAACGCCGCGGTATCTTTATTGAAAGTTTACATAGCGACTTATTTGATACGCCAGAAAATATCTTACAGCTGTTTTTGTTGGTCGCTAAAAACTCCAATATTCAAGCTATCTACGCCGTCACGTTACGCAGTTTACGCCGCGCTAGACGTGCTCAGCTACAACCGCTTATGTACCACGAGTCATGCCGTAAACTGTTTATGCAGATTTTGCGTCACCCTCGAGGAATTGTGGCACTGTCGCTGATGCACAAGCACGGTGTACTGTCGGCATATCTTCCCGCATGGCGCGCCATTGAAGGCCAGATGCAGTTTGATCTGTTTCATGCTTATACCGTTGATGAGCACACCCACAGGCTACTACTCAATATTGAGCGATTCTCTCAGCCAGAGCAAAAAGAGGAGTTCCCACTAGGCTCTGTCCTCATAAACCAACTCCCTAAAAAAGGCTTACTGGTACTCGCAGCAATCTTCCACGATATCGCCAAAGGGCGCGGCGGCGATCATAGCAAGCTCGGCGCGACCGATGCGCTTGATTTTTGTAAATTACATGGCATGAATGATCATGATGGTCGCTTAGTCAGCTGGTTGGTTGAAAACCACCTGGTGATGTCTGTTACCGCCCAGCGCCGGGATATCTCCGACCCCGATGTTGTCGCTGATTTTGCAGAGCGCGTTCGCGACGCCGTGCATTTAAGTTATCTCTATTGCTTAACCGTTGCCGATATCTGTGCCACCAATGAAAGAACCTGGAATAACTGGAAAGGCTCACTGCTGCGTGACTTATACTTTTCAACCCAAAGAGTGCTCGCCAGAGGTAAGGAAAAGCCGGTCGACATTCGCGCCCGCGTGCGTGAACATCAAGCTAAAGCGAAAAAAGAATTACTGCGCCGTGGTATTAAGGAAAAAGAATTAGACGCTCTTTGGCAGCGCTTTAAGGCCGATTACTTTTTACGAAATCAACCTAACCAAATTGCTTGGCATGCTGAGGCAATTATCAAACACAAACATGATGAAGCCTTAGTCTTGATCTCCAAGCACGCTACTCGCGGGGGAACTGAGTTGTTTGTATATGGCAAGGATAAACCAAAGTTATTTGCCGCCGTGATGGCTATTTTAGATAATAAAAATATTACCGTTCACGATGCAAGCATCATGACCTCTAAGGACAACTACGCGCTGGACTCTTTTGTTATTTTGGAACAAGATGGCCAGCCCGTATCACAGCTCTCACGGATCCAGGGGATCAAGAAGACGTTAATAAAAGCCTTAAGTAATGAAACGCCTAAGTTGCCAAAGTTTAGAAATCTTTCAAGAAAGATGAAACCTTTTAAAGTTGCAACCCAAGTCAGTTTCCCTGAGACCCGTAGCCATGGTAAAAGTATGATGGAGCTTATCGCTCTCGACTCCCCAGGGTTACTCGCCAGAGTCGGTGAAGTATTGTACCGCTGTGAAATTACCTTACTCGCAGCGAAAATCACCACCATTGGTGAAAGAGCTGAAGATTTCTTTTTGTTGCAGAGCGCCGATGGCCAGCAACTAAATGACACTCAACAACACACATTACGTGAAGCACTCATGAGTGCTTTATAGATATATCATTAAACGAAAATATTGGGAGAAGTAAATGGAGGCTTTACGCCAACGAATTGAAGCGGCTTTTGAAGCACGCGCAGAGATCACTCCGGCAACAGTTGATGCAAGTGTTCGCGCTGATGTCGAAAAAGTGATTGCCATGCTAGACACTGGCGAAGCCAGAGTTGCTGAAAAAATTAATGGCGAATGGCACGTTCACCAGTGGCTGAAAAAAGCGGTATTACTTTCATTCCGCATTTTCGACAACCAAGTTATCGATGGCGCAGAAACCAAATACTTCGACAAAGTACCAATGAAGTTTGCTGATTACGACGAAGCCCGTTTCCGCAAAGAAGCGATCCGCGTAGTACCACCAGCAGCAGTCCGCAAAGGTTCATTTATTGGTAAAAACACAGTACTAATGCCATCTTACGTCAACCTTGGCGCTTATGTTGATGAAGGTTCTATGGTTGATACATGGGCAACTGTCGGTTCTTGTGCTCAAATTGGTAAGAACGTTCACTTGTCTGGCGGCGTCGGAATTGGTGGCGTTTTAGAGCCATTACAAGCCGGCCCGACCATCATTGAAGATAACTGCTTTATCGGCGCACGCTCTGAAATTGTTGAAGGTGTTGTGGTTGAAGAAGGTAGTGTGATCTCTATGGGCGTATATATCGGCCAAAGCACACGTATTTTTGACCGTGAAACCGGTGAAGTACATTACGGCCGCGTTCCAGCAGGCTCGGTAGTTGTTGCAGGCAACCTACCCTCTAAGTGTGGTACCTATAGTTTATACGCTGCCATCATCGTTAAAAAAGTCGATGAGAAGACTCGCGGAAAAGTCGGCATTAACGAACTACTGCGCATCGTCGATTAATTGATCCAAGGGCTCATTACTCCACGCTTTAAAATCCCGCATTTTGCGGGATTTTTTTCTTCTGTTGTTATCATACTTTGGTTAGCATTCTTTGGTGATCTCAAGGCAGCTCAGCTTTATAAAAGCTAAAACACCACCGTTTTATTACCGTAAACAATCACCTCTTCATTAACCACTAAATGCAATGCTTTGCTCAAAACGCTTTTTTCAACATCACGGCCACAGCGAGCCAAATCCTCAGCACTAAAACTATGATCAACCGGGATCACATCTTGTTTGATAATGGGTCCCTCATCGAGCGAATCCGTCACAAAGTGCGCTGTCGCCCCGATGATTTTGACACCTCGCTCCCATGCTTGTTTGTATGGGGCGGCCCCGACAAATGCAGGTAGAAATGAGTGATGGATATTAATAATCTTGCTCGGATATTGGCTGACAAATTCAGGAGCTAACACCCGCATAAACTTTGCTAATACAATATAATCAGGGCTGTAATTAGCGATAACGTTAAGCATCATAGCTTCATGTTCGCTACGACTTACATCTTGGTGGCTGATGTAATAAAAAGGGATATCAAACTTTTCAACCAACGGCTGCAGCACCTGATGATTACCAATCACCGCCGCGATTTCGACATCTAAGGCGCATGAGTAGGATTTAATTAAGATATCACCTAAACAATGAGCTTCTTTGGTCACCATAATCACAATGCGCTTTTTACCTGCATCAACTAATCGGGTATGGTTTTTCTCTGGCAGTACCGCCTGTAATTCTCGCTGTAACGAGGGAGAAAAAGTTAGCCCTTCGAGCTCGGTACGCATAAAAAAGCGCCCTTGAGCATTATCAACAAATTCACTATTTTTAATAATATTTAGCCCGTGCTCAAAACAAACCCCGGTGATCTTAGTGATAAGTCCTGGCGCGTCTGCACAATCAATGATTAATATTTTCCTTTCCATACGCCCTCTGTAACCCGTTAACCTTACCCGAACCTATCAAGCTACCTTGCTCAAAAAAAACTTTCAATCACCGACAGTTATTTATACCCATCGTACTCAATATGTGGTCAGTTCAGAGCCTCTCAGGCTTTTCAATTCAAGGCGTGTTGATGAAGAAATGGTTTTTCCCTTTTCAGTCAGTGCAACACAGAAGTGGCATGGCAGAATGGCTCACGCTGTGCGCCTGATGTTTGATGTTTGATGTTTAAAGCAAATGGTAAAGCTCTGCATACTGCGTAAGATGCTCTCGATATACGACGAAAGGGATTTAGGAGGTAGGACGAAGTAGTATGCAGAGCCGAGAATAACGATTAGCTTCAATCATCAGCCTTGGCTGCAGATCCTTGAATTTCGCTGAATGTTCACATCTTTAACCATGCCTCAATAAATTAACCGTGCCAGCCATGAGACTAAGCACACTAATACCAAACTGGAAAATTAACTGGTCACACTTGCCCAATCCCTAGAACACAATTTTGTCACTCGCTCTGAACTC
>NZ_JBRIMB010000090.1:0-4785 GCF_052977265.1 Shewanella sp. 0m-8
AAAGCCAACATTAGAGGTAGTGTCACTCCATTTTAAGGGAGTGACACTACCCCGTTGCTGTTCCTTATGCGGGGTATGTTGGCTTTTTTTGCATTTTAGAAGCGTTATGACGGTAACCTTGTATTTATAAAGATTCTTTTTGACAGGTTAAATTTTTATGATGAACAAACTCCATATACTCCAAGTTGTTTTCATAGCCTAAAGTTGCGCTACCCAGCATCCATTCTGAACTTGTATGGGCTTTTTTCAATGCAATATAAGCTCGTACCTTCCCTGTATCATTACGTTTTTGAACTCCAAAATAATTGTATAGAGAATTACCTTCTAGAGAATAAAGAGTTTTCTGGATCAGGATTGTTTCATATACAGATGTATATGGCTTCATTCCAGGCTCATAGTGGTTGGCTATTGATATTTCTGATGGTGAAACTTCTATTATGTATGAACTTTTCTTTTCATGTTTACCTGGGTTCCAAACCTTGCAGTGTAAAATAAAGTTTTCATTATTATTTTTAGCTGTAGCCACAGTTGGCGCTGATAACGCAATAAATACACCTAGTAGACACCATAAATGTTTCATATTTTTTTTCCGTTTAAATTTTACGATATAAATTATTTTTTCTTGATTATGGTATTGACGGCCACTCAATATGTGGTCGGTTTCGACAGTATTGTATAAATCTGCACCTTGCAATTAATTGGTTGATATAATTGATCTTTATCTATATTTGTTTACAAGTAATTTGTATCACTTGAGTTTCTTATTGCTCTAGTGACTGGATTGGGGTAGATTGAAATTTCTCCTATCGCATCACTCGATGCTTCAATATTTCAAATCAAACGATATACATTTTATCTCCGAACCCAACAGGGTTTTAGGGTCATTATATTTGGTTGGCGGAACTCCACAGAGTCGCACCATCTGGGCATTAGCCCGTAACAACACAAGCTCAATACCACTCGTAATTAGTGGGTTCTTTACTGTGTCGGCAGTTAGAACGAGCATTAACACTGAACTGAATTCCGAAATGGCCGCAAGTGCAACGTGGTCGTCGTGTTGTTAGCCCACTGAGAACTCCTTTTTCTAGATCAATGCGCCCTGTCTGGGCGCATTTCCATACTTTTATTTTTTGATTTTGTAACTTATTCAAGGTGCAGTATGGCGACTAATTTCTTTTTCCAAGCAAAAAAAATATTGAGACAACACAACCCCAGCTCTTTTGCGACAAAATCAGAGCGCTTTAAAACAGTTAGATTAGTGGATAAACAGCTCTTGGAACTAGGTTACAGAGGGTTGGAGCTAAAAGCGCTTAAGCCTAAGCACATCGATGCACTGCTTCAAAAATGGCAGTCCGATGGACTCTCACCAGGTACGGTTAAAAATCGCATGACGCACATTCGCTGGCTGGCTGAAAAGATCGGTAAGAAGGGGGTTGTGCCAGCTTCGAATGCGGCTTTAGGGATTGAGAAACGCATATATGTAACCAATGAAAATAAGGGGAAAACACTTTCTCAAAAGCAGTTAAATTCGATAACCGATCAGCATGTAAAAATGTCGCTTAAACTGCAGGTGGCGTTTGGTTTAAGGCGTGAGGAAGCAATGAAAATCCAGCCTGAAAAAGCAGACCGCGGCGATCATTTAGTGCTAGATGCCTCTTGGTGTAAAGGCGGTCGAGATCGCACGATCCCAATTTTAAACGAGGCGCAGCGCGAATTATTGGAAGAAGCGAAAGCATTAGCGCATGGCCGTTCGTTAATTCCAGTGCAGCGAATGTATGTCGAGCAGATGAAACGCTACGAAAATACTTGTATTAAAATCGGCTTAGAAGGGGCGCATGGTCTACGCCATAGTTACGCTCACCAACGTTATTTTGAGTTGACGGGAATAGAGTGTCCCGCTGTCTCTGGAGTGTCGGTACGGGAATTATCTGCAGAGTTACAAATTGCAGACAAAGAGGCTAGAGCCATTATTACCCGTGAATTGGGGCATGGAAGATTGCAGGTGACGGCAACTTACTTAGGAAGCTGATCTTCTTTGGCTGCTTGATGGCTTGCATACCAGTAGACCATGCCTACGGAGGCTACGCTGATAAAGAGTGCGCCTAATACGATCCAGAAATACATAGTTTCATCCTCTGATGGCGGAATATTCCAATATTAAAATATCTTGATATTGTAACGAAAACAAATTAACTTGATTGTGTAACTTAATCAAGGTATTTGAGATGGAAAAGAAACAGCATGGCGGTAGCCGTCCAGGTGCAGGACGAAAAACAAAATATGAAAGTACCGTAGTGATGCGTGTTCCAGAGAAATACAGAGATACGATTAAGGCGCTCATTTCGCACCTAGACGATACAGATATGATTGATAAAAATTACTCTGCAGTCGAGTCTGAAGCTGTTTTTCAGCGCTCTTTAAAAGACAAAGGGCAGCATATTATTTTTAGAACAGAACCGGTTAAAGGGACTTAATTAACCCAAACTTTTTCTAGTCCTGTTGCTGCATTGTATTTCCATCTTTGTCCAGTTTCGAGTTGATCTTTTCGTACCACATTAGCGGCTTTTTCCATCCATTCTATAGCTTCTGGAGAGTCGGCCTCAACGTTCTTGCTGACCAACTCCATCAGCTCTTTTTTTACTTGGTCTGATTCAGTGCTCATCTGAATCTGTCTCTGTTTTCTCAGGATGGAAAATCACTTCAACGTCCTTAATATCTAGGGTGTCATTATCGTAAGCTGTTTTGGCTTTTGGATCTTTAAGGGCTTTTCTTTTGAGTTCTTGGATAGCGGTCATTTTTATACTCACTTTTGTCAGTAATTTTAAAGGTTTAATATTTCATCCTCTAAAACAGCAACTGCTCGTTTTAACTGTTTTAATGCCGCTACACGGGCAAGTCTCTTAATTTCTAGGCGAGAATCATTATCTGGTACCCAGATGGCAACATCTATACTATTTCCTTTATCTTCAATATATTCATAAAAGTTAACACCGACCTCAAGCATCCCATCAATAGCTTCCGAATTAAAAGTAATATCCATCTTTTTCCCTCTATAAATTTACATAATCTACAAATAAGGTCTCACGAAATTCGGTTTACTTCAACACATTGTTTTTTAAAAGTTTTTAGTTGACACTTGTCAATTAAAAAATAGCGGTTGCAGTGTCAACTATGAGGGAGTTATCGGATGCGGAATGTCTTGTTCTCAGTTGGTAAAAGTAGTGAGCGGTAAACTATACATCTAACTTCATTTGTTTATTTTGCTTAAACTCAAAACGTAGTTTCTCAACCGTTCGGCCACGTTTGATAGGTGTGCAGTTGATTACTAGGTCACTTCTTTGGTTTAACTCTTTGACAGCAAGCTTAATCACATCACGGTTTAAAACTTTAAACTCTGGGTACTTATTAGAAATGCCTAAAATCGACTTAAAGTCATCTAAAAATATTTCTCGATCACCAGTATCTGAAAATCGCATTAACAATTCGTAAATACGTATTGAGTGAGAAGATTGAAGCTCTGCGATATTGCGTAATTTATATGAGGTGAAATTCCCCCGCATTTGACTAATATATCGCAAAACTCGATCAGACCAAACGAGCCTTACTGCGGCTTCTCCTTTTAGTTTTTTAGCTTTTTCCTGTACCCATCTCAATTCTATTTCTTCACCATTTTCATGGATAAGGATGTCTGATTGATAAAGTTTGTCAGCTGCTTTGTAAAGCTCTCTATGAGCGTTTTTTATATCTATTCCCATTAGCTCTGAAAACTCTGATGCTGTCATCGTTATTTCTTTTGGGATCTCATGCCGAGGGTCTACTTTACCCAAGCAGGCCAATATTAATTTTTGAGCCTGCACTGGTAACTTATAACGCGCTTCAATAAGGTAATTAGATTTCGTTATTGATAAATTATTCATATCTAAAGTGAGTCTTAATTGATGACTTTCTCACCATACTATCAGGTGAGAGTTGTTTCAATACTTTCTCACCTTAACTTGTGGATTACACCGTAAATCCCCTCACCTTTAGGTGTCTTTTTACCGTAAATCCCCTCACCTTTAGGTGTCTTTTTACCGTAAATCCCCTCACCCTTAAACGCTACAGCCCTGTTATACCAAAGGCTGTAGCGGTGCTATAAACAGGAAAGATCACAAACAAGAAAGATTATAAAGGGCTACGCCTGTGGATAAATCCACAAAAAAGACAATAAAATAAGGAATCGGCACTTTCTGGCTGACGCCAGAGCCGAAAACAAGCAGACCTGGAAGTGACTTTTGTCTACGACCGTTTGGCCTCAGTTGTTTCTGTAAAGAAGGTTTGCCTGCGGCGCTGGTCGCTACGCGACTGTCCGGCAGAAAGAGAAGTCAAAATCGATTTTAAACGGCCTAAATCGCAATTTAAGACCCTAAAGCAATAAATTTGGTATGGATGTGTGGTTTTAAAGTCTAAAACGCTTAAAACGCGTTTTAGAGCCTCTGAGCAACTATCGATTAGCGTAGTCTATCGACAGTTGCGAAGTGGTGTTTCTAGTCTTTTTCTTTGTAGCTTGGTAGCCGTACATACAAATACCGACCAATTAAAAAACCAGTAATAAGAATTACAATAACAGCGATTTGTGATGTGCTCATAGTGCTTCCTTTTTATTCGATAGTAGCAAAATACATTGATTGCGTATCTTTCAATCTTGAATTTGTTACGGAATCAAGCTAAAGCCAACATTAGAGGTAGTGTCACTCCATTTTAAGGGAGTGACACTACCCCGTTGCTGTTCCTTATGCGGGGTAT
>NZ_JBRIMB010000091.1:0-4282 GCF_052977265.1 Shewanella sp. 0m-8
GAGTTCAGAGCGAGTGACAAAATTGTGTTCTAGGGATTGGGCAAGTGTGACCAGTTAATTTTCCAGTTTGGTATAAGCTTTGAATTTATCCGTAGCTAAGGTAGAGTCAAAAACCTCCTGAGCCAAAAACCGCTTCATTTCTTCCGAGAAAGCATCGCCATAAACAATCTCTTTAAGAGAGTCAATCCGGCTATCTAGCATTTCAAGGAAGCCCTCAATCTTGTAGTCTTCGATTTTCTTGTTAACCAAATCAAGATTGGGCCTTGCCCCCTTTCGATGTAAGAACACTAGATCCCACAGATCTCGGTGCCTTATGTACTTCTTTGTTGCTGGCAAGGAGATGATCTTATCAGCCATCACTTCATCAAGGCTTTCGGTGAAGACCAGTGTTGATGAATAACCATCCGGCAAAAAATCATAGTTCCTACCTAGAGGCAAAGGCTCCTTGGTGTATGCTGGAATATTTGCTATTTCTAACTTGATTTTCTGTTTAACAAGATGTTTTTGCTCTAAGCTGCGAATACTTCCAGAAGTAGCACTTGTACCTTTGATAGGCACATGCAAAATGAGGAGGATTGCGATGGTTTATTGTCATGTATTGGGTTTGACCCGCAACTGAGTCGTGTCTCCGTTGAGGCTTCCCTAACAGGCTCCCTTCTGTTTTAGTGACTAGATTATGTGATATCAAACTTTGGCGGCAAGGCTAGGAGAGGAGCCTTACTTTTTCGATTAGAGCCAGCCCTAGAAGAACGACTTGCATTGGCAGGGAATTTGTTCTCAATAATCTTTTCAACGTACCGAAGTTGGCGGGCCGCTTTTTCAGCCTTAAGCTCTTCATAGCTATCACTCATCATAAGCCCCTTCTTATTAGTTCGCTTAAATTATACTCACCACAGTTCATCGAAGCAAACTCCTAGATTTGACGTAAGCAAGTTACTGCTCTCCAGACGATAACCGATTACGCATTAATAAGCCCATCAATATACGCTTGAAGGCGTTGCAAGCATTGACGATCACCATTACAAATGAAATCAATTGGCTGCATCCCATTAAAGGGCGAAGCATGATTAACCATGCTCATAAAGCCGTAGATGTTTTTTTGATTAGTAAATGCTACGCGCAAACCAGCATGTATATTCAAAATATAGCTAACTCTTTCAACTTGCTCGTCACTAAAGCTCATCTCTTCAAAACTCAAAGCATCAAAATTTTCAGGCAATTTAAGTAAGGCTTGAATTTGCTGCTGGCTGCAATTCCACTTTGCTAGGATATCCAATACTGTTTTCAAGCCAATTCGAACAACTCTTGGCTCATTACAATCAATATTTTGCATATACTCTCCTAAATATAGTGGTACTGAGATCTAGCTTATTACACCAAAATTAATGCTATCGAAGACTATTCCACTTTTCTGTCATATGGTTATCAATACTCGTCAGTAATTGATTAGGGATCCCTAGATTTTTTGCTTCTTGAGCAAAACTTCTGGTCTGTTCATAGATCTCTTCTAACATCTCTCGTAATGGTTTATCACTTGAGTAGCCTGCATGTCCAGCCAGTATATTGAGTGCGTGCTTTGGTGACCTGCCATTGCCATTAAAAGATGTCATATGCTCTTTGTATGGTGAAGGGCTGTAAACAATGTCGTAAAACGGAGATAGTTGCCACTGATCATCATCGTCAGCTAAAAAGGCAAAGTTTTTAGAGTGATCATCTTGGTTAACGGTAATAAAGTTGAACAAAGCGCGTTTAACCAGCTTTCTCGCCTCTTCTACACCACAAAGCATTCGAGTGGCCTTAACCAAATCGACATAATCTAATGATGGCTCCCTAAAGGGAGCGTCCAGTAAACCGCAAGCAGAGATCATGTGGCGCTTGCCTTTAGGAGTACAATCAAACCTAGTTTGCTGTAGCCACATTCTTCCCCCACCTGCTTCAATCAATTCAAATTTAGGAGTATCAATGCCCAGATCACAGGCCATCTGCATATAGGCGTATTCCACCAAGCTCTCTGAATGTTTTAAGTCGAATTTTTCAGAGGTCAATTTCACAATCAGTTTTTCACCAATGGCATTTTCGTGTGTCGAAAACTGGCCATCACTGGTTTTAGTGATATTGAGTTTAGGGCGAGCACCACCGGAACCAGCCGCATTCATAAGTTGCTCAATCAATCTCGATTCTGTGCCCTCAAACTCTTTAACCGCCTCTTGCCCTAATGTTATTAGCTCAACATCCCTAGAATCAGACTCAAGTAGCTCTATCTCAGGTTCATAGGACAATGCGCCAAGGCATTGGTCACCAATATAAGCTAACCGTTGTAATGCAGTGATAAGTTGTGGATTGTGACCATTTTGCCTGAAAACGCGATCCATAAGGTGTAAGCCCCACCCATCAGGAAGACTGTCACCGAACACACCATGAATACCGTAATGGGGTTGCTTGGGGGCTTTTTGCAGGGTTAGATCAGCTTTGATATTAAAGGGAGCAATTGAAGCTGAATGTAGAGCTAAATACCGCTCGTCAAACTGAAAGTAGGTGCCAGTTCTATTTTCAGCCAGCGAACCAACAAGCGCTTTAGATCCGTCGGAGAAGGTTCTGTTTACTCTTAACGGAGTATTAAGCATTTTTTAGCACCTCTTCAATGCTGGTGGGCTGGGCACTAGATGGTTTTATTAAGGCACGGACTTTGTTCAAATCACCAATAGCTTCATAGAGCATCAAAAACTGCCTCAGTGAAATATTACCGGTGCTTTCAAACTTTCTAATCGTACCATAGGGCACCCCGGAGCGAGTTGATAACTCCTCAACGGATAACTTCTTTAGTTTTCGAGATTGACTTATAAAGTCGCGTAACTCCATTTGAACATCAAAAGCGGTATAGAGATTAAGCATAAAAACCTGCTACTATAGTGACAATATAGTTTTAAATGAAGCAATAATTGCTACTATAGTAGCACAAGCTATATATTCATACTATAACCTCAATAAGGGAAGAGTTAAAAGGTAGTACAGCTCGAGTGCAAGTAAAAAACGAAGAACAAGACTTAGGTCATGCTGAATAATCGTGGTAATCCTGTTCGCTTGTTAGCTCACAAATTACCCTGCCAGAATTCCGCTAAATTATCCAGTACCAACACTTTGCAATAACATGAACTTCAAATTCATTAGTCAATAATGTGAAAAATTAACTCTTCTGCCGTTATTCGCCTACATCCTCCAGTAATACTTTATCTTTCATAATTACGAGCCTAAAAAAATCACTCCACGACCTCCCAACCCAACAAAACAATCTTTACAATTCAAGCACTTAGACAAAAAACAGCCAACCAAATAGAAATCAACGACTTACAAAGCAACTCTATTCCAAAGCAATGAATTTCATTTTCATCAAAAATGATACTTGAAAGATCTTTTTTTCCATTATTATGTGCCGCCCCATGGATCTGTTAACGAGTAAAACAATGAGTGAGATTATTTATAATACTGAAAATGTGGTAAGCCCCTAGAACAGTAGACACTTCATAGAGTTATACTTAATTAAAAATATGAGGTGTTACATGCGCGGAAAACGATATCCAGATGAGTTCAAAATAGAAGCTGTTAAACAAGTCACTGAGCGTGGTTATAAAATCGCAGATGTTGCTGATAGATTAGGCGTCACATCCAAAAGTTTGCACAACTGGATTAATAAGTTTGATAAGCCAGAAAAGCAACACATAACCATTGATAATCAACAAGACGAAATACGTAAACTCAAGGCTGAGCTTCGCCGCGTAACCGAAGAGCGAAATATCCTAAAGGAGGCCGCCGTGTACTTTGCAAGCGAGTCAAAGAAAAGTACACGTTCATAAAGTCTAGGCTCAAGCACTACCCAGTAAAAATCCTATGCGAAATACTTGGCGTTCACCGCAGCGGTTTCTATGCCTGGCTTAAGGAGCCTCTTAGTCGCAGAGCTACTGAAGATAAGCGATTACTAGGTAAAATTAAACAGTATTGGCTAGAAAGTGGTTGTGTGTATGGCTACCGAAATATCACTTTAGACCTTAAAGATGATGGTGAGGCCGTTGGCAAAAATCGTGTATATCGGATCATGAGAACAGCTGATATTAAGGCTGTACGTGGCTATAAGCGCAATCCAAGTTTTGGCGGAGGCGATGTTAGTCATACAGCACCAAATACGTTAAATAGAGGGTTTGACGTCGCTGAGGAGGGTGTAACAGATTCTGTGTAACTGCAGTTTTAGTTAATATGTTTCACAAGTCTGTCTTCAAACTCAATAATA
>NZ_JBRIMB010000092.1:0-4088 GCF_052977265.1 Shewanella sp. 0m-8
ATTATTGAGTTTGAAGACAGACTTGTGAAACATATTAACTAAAACTGCAGTTACACAGAATCTGTTACACCCTCGTCTTTTTTATTTTCTAACCCGGTATAAGTCACTTAAGCTTGTCTGCAAACAGTGCTTTGACTTTATCCACCTTAGGTTTTATGACCATCTGGCAATATGGCTGCTCACCATGTAATTCAAAGTAATCGTTGTGATAATTTTCAGCAGCGAAAAAGCCTGTGTAAGCGACCACTTGAGTCACAATTGGATTTGGCCATGCAGCAACTCTGGTTAAGTCTTCAATCATATTATTAGCCAGCTCGGCTTGCAGTTCATTATGAATAAAGATCACCGAACGATACTGAGGACCAACATCGTTGCCTTGTTGATTTAAGCTTGTGGGATCATGACTGACCCAAAACACCTCAAGCAAACTTTCAAAACTCACCTCGTTTGGATCAAACTCTATTTGTACAACTTCAGCATGAGCAGTGTTACCGCTACAAACCGCTTTATAGTTAGCATCATGCCCATCGCCTCCAGCGTAACCAGAAGTGACCGTTTTAACGCCTTTAATGGCTGCAAATACCGCCTCAATACACCAGAAACAACCTCCTCCCAACGTAGCAAGTTGTAACTCAGGCTTAGTTATAGGCGAGTTATCGATTGATTTGAACGTCATTGAAACTGAATTAACACAATGCCTGATATTCTTTGGCGTGAGTAACTCCCCCTCAAACACATGCCCTAAATGAGCATCACACTCAGCACAAACGATTTCGACTCGCATTCCATCCGCATCGATATTACGTTTAACGGCCCCATCTATTTCGTCATCAAAAGCAGGCCAACCACAGTGGGCGTTAAACTTACTCTCAGAGCGATATAAAGGTGCATCACATCTTTTACAGCAATAGGTCCCTTGAGCTGTGTGTTGATTATATTCACCACTAAATGGCCTTTCAGTGCCTTTATCTTCAATTACATGCTTTTCGAACTCTGTTAGTTTTCTCATTTTACACTCTCTAATCCGCTCAACTATCGACTTTCGCTCAATGCATCACTGAGGTTTATGTCCAACTGGCTTTAAACGTTACCCCTCATGCCCGTTATTAGACCCTATACGCGCACAAAGGCTTTCAAGATGACTTTAATTCTAACGTTTATTGAGAGGCTTGACCCCTAGTCGAGCTATTTTTCTATCCTTAAAGTTTCCATTCAGCGTAAATTGTTACTTGCCGCCAGTGCAGTGCTTATACAGGAAAAGTATTCAACATTTTTTAATTATTATGAACAAAGAGTGTTAAGCCATAACTAACTCAATATTAATCAATTATCCCAGTATAATTCGACACTATTCGTTAGCCTAAACAATCAACAGTGTGATCGACATCACTTAAGTTTGCGTCGACCGTTTACCCTAGTTAAACTCGGATTGAGTTTAATAATAAAAAGAATCAAGATGACATTAAAAACAATCGATTACCGCGCAAACGACGCGGCAGAACAATTTGTATCTTCCCTACGAGAAACCGGGTTTGGGGTATTAACCAACCACCCTGTTGATAAAGAATTAGTGGAGAATATTTACCAAGAGTGGCACGCATTTTTTAATACAGAAGAGAAAAAAGCATATCTGTTTAAGCCTGAAACACAAGATGGATTCTTTCCGGCTGAGATCTCCGAAACCGCCAAAGGTCACAGCGTAAAAGATATCAAAGAATATTTTCATATCTACCCTTGGGGGCGGATCCCAGAATCTCTAAAAGAAAATATTCTTAAGTATTACGATAACGCTAATGCGCTAGCCTCTGAGCTATTAGAATGGATAGAACGACATTCTCCTGCCGAAGTGAAACAGAAGTTTTCAATAGCACTACCAAAGATGATTGAAAATAGCCAAAAAACACTGCTGCGAGTACTGCATTACCCACCTATGTCGGGTAATGAAGAACCTGGCGCGATTCGAGCCGCAGCTCATGAAGATATTGATCTAATCACAGTACTACCTGCAGCGAATGAACCCGGCTTACAAGTACAGCTCAAAGATGGTGAATGGGTCGATGTGCCAAGCAACTTTGGCAATTTGATCATTAACATTGGCGACATGCTGCAAGAAGCATCGGGTGGCTACTTTCCATCAACCAGCCATCGAGTGATTAACCCACAGGGCATGGATAAAACAAAATCGCGAATTTCTTTACCGCTATTTTTACATCCCAACCCTGAGGTAAAGCTGTCAGATAAATATACCGCCGACAGTTATTTGATGGAACGTTTACGTGAATTAGGTGTTATTTAGCCGCTTTCGCATTCAATAAGAGCCCAATAAGCGCCTTAGGGCGCTTTTTGTTTGTTAAACTTAAGCGTTACAAGGTAAAATCCCCTTAATTATGTAATTTGATAGTAGAGCGCACACATGGCAATTCAGTGGTATCCAGGACACATGCACAAAGCACGTAAAGAGATCGAAGAGGTTATGCCTCAAGTCGATTTGGTGATAGAAGTGCTTGATGCGAGGATCCCTTACAGTAGTGAAAACCCAATGGTGCAAACGCTGCGTGGTGATAAGCCATGTATCAAACTACTGAATAAATCCGACTTAGCCGATCCAGAGACAACTCAGGCTTGGATTGAATACCTTGAGCAAGAGCAAGGGGTAAGAGCAATGGCAATTACCACATTGCAGGCTGGACAAGTTAAAAAAATCCCCGATTTATGTCGTAAATTTGTACCCGGTCGCGACAAAATCGAAAAAGATATTCGCACCATGATCATGGGGATCCCGAACGTCGGTAAATCTACCATCATCAACACACTTGCTGGCAGAATGATTGCCAAAACAGGTAACGAGCCTGCGGTAACCAAAACCCAGCAACGTATTAACTTACGTAATGGTATTGTACTGTCTGACACACCGGGTATTTTGTGGCCTAAAGTCGATAACGAAAAAAGTAGCTATCGTTTGGCCGTAACCGGCGCGATTAAAGATACCGCGATGGAATATGAAGATGTAGCCATGTTTGCTGCAGAGTATTTTCTTACCGCTTATCCTGAAGCGATTGCAGAACGCTATAAGATCAAGCTGATGCCAGATACTGACATTGAGCTATTAGAGGCAATTGGCCGCAACCGCGGTGCACTGCGTCCAGGTGGAAGAATCGATCTTCACAAAGCCTCAGAAGTGCTACTTCATGATTTCCGTGCAGGCAGAATAGGCCAACTATCACTTGAAACACCTGCAATGGCTGAAATCGAGAAAGCTGAAGTTGCTAAAATGCTCGCAGAGAAAGAAGCGAAAGAAGAAGCAAAACGAGAATTAGAGCGTTTAAAGCGTTCAGGAAAACGTTTGAGCTAATATCATTAGCTTATTACTCGATTAAATTAAAAAGCACTCACGAGTGCTTTTTAATTATCGAATTTAACTACTGACTTAAACGAAAACAGTTCAGTCTAAAAAAACTAGTCAAAACTCTGTTTTTGCAACATTTTATTTAACCGTTCTAACGAGGTCGTGCTGGCTTTCAGCGTTATCCTCATACCACTTTCATGGTACTCCTCTTCTACTACCTGCATCTTATTGTGGATCTCGCCCATAATACCGCTAGCGGTATAAGGAATATTAAAACAGGCTGTACACATCTGCTTGCCGATAAAATCCTGAATAACTTGGTGTACTAGGCTGATATCATCGGAATTACGTGCTGAGATCTGCAAGGCCTCAGGAAATTCACAACTTAATGCTTCTTGATCCGCTTGCGTTAAACAATCAACTTTATTCATTAACAACAACTGTTTACGACTATTTTGGTTTAATTGCTGTAATGCATTATCAACCACCTTTAGCTGGGAACGAAAACTGGGGTCACTTGCATCAACAACATATAAAAGTAATGTTGCGTCTTTTGCTTCCTCTAATGTGGAGTGAAATGAAGCTATTAAATCGTGCGGTAATTTATTAATAAACCCAACTGTATCCGAAATTAGAATTCTGGGTTGAGTGTCTGGTGATAAGGCGAGACTGTAACTAACTTTGTGTAACTGCTTATCAAACTGTACTCTAAAAAGAGTCAAGGATAGGCATATACTCATGA
>NZ_JBRIMB010000093.1:0-3966 GCF_052977265.1 Shewanella sp. 0m-8
AAATGAACCGCCCTGTGCGGAGCCGCATGCAGGGTGGTGTGGGGGCTGAGGGTTAGATACCCTTGGCTACCCGATTATATTTCTTGATCACGTATATCAAAATTTCTAATTTTATATTCAATATTACAAGAAACATTTAGGTAATTGGCTAGACTATCAAGGCATAGAGAACCGAAATATTTAAGCTCTAAAGAGTTACTATTTTTCAAAATGAACTTCCAAATAATAGATTCATCTCCATCTCCAATATCTTTTATGCTCTTTTCAATGAGTAATAAATCAAACACATTAAATGAATGGTTCCCTTGTAATTCTGGGCTTGGTGACTTAAAACTAACTAAATTGTTTTCAACTGATATTTCCCAGTCTGCATTTGCCTTGATTTCCTTTATTCCTCGATAGAAAAGTAACCCACAAAATAAAAGAATACATAACTGAAAAAACGAGTATAAAGCTAAAGCTCCCCAAAACTTTCCTGCGGTGAAGCTAGATTCTAAGATTACTTCTAATGTTCCATTTTGATCAACTATATATAGGTGAACTAATGAGAATAAAAAAAATATGAATGCTCCTCCCTTAATCATCCCAATACCAACATCTTTGGAAGATTGGATTTCTCTATAATTCAACACCACCTCCAAGAAGAAATATAACATTTGTATAGTGCGCATGCGCACGTATTTGGCAAAACGCGCATGCACATTTAATAAACCTATTATTTAATTTTTGCTGAAGAAAAGCTATTGATTTATAAGCATTCTACAAGAGTATTACTGGATAAACGCGCACAGAAATGAGCAAAATGAGCATTGGTATTGATGTTGATGTTGATGTTGAATCGAAAGTAATTCGTGATTATTACTTATAGATTCGTAAAAGTAGGCCAACAGACTCTTCACTGTTCTTTCCTGCTTATTGCCTGTAACTAATAAAGAGGCATTTCCAAGCTAGCAATCAAACCTGCACGGCGCAAATGAAGGCACCAATTATCCGGTGTAGATGCGGCCGTGACCGTCCATGTTCTAGTGAGAGGTAACGAAGTTATCAAGCTCTCGAACGAGAGGCATGGATGCCGAACTGGCTTTTAAACATGGAAGTTGTTTGTCATGGCCGAGCTTCCAAGGATGGACTTGTTGCGTGTCACGGCAGTGTCTGCACATAAGGTCGTTCCTTCACATCCATGTGATCACGACATTCGGACGTCCTGTCCAGCACCCGCTGCAGGCGATTGATAACTCTAAAGCGACAATTGAGAACTCGCTTTGATGTGGTCAACTACCCAAAAAATGTAATCAGCCTTCATTTGAAGGTAAACATGTTTTGGGGCAAAAGTAAGTTGCGAAACTTACAGAAAACACCCATTCCCCATCGAAGTTGCCGAAGTACGCAGATGAAAATGCCGTGGAGCCATCATGGATGATGGCTCAGGCTCGGGGGGACATGGATGTCCCATCTGAGCCGTTAGGCGATTTTTATTGGAGTATGAGGCCCGTATCTAATGCATGTAACTTCGTCGGGGCGGCTCGGGTGATGCAAGAGGGGGAAGCTGTTGTCCCCCTTTTGCCCGAGTGTGAGCTGGAAGCTCACGACCCTAGTCAGGCGCAGCCTGATGCATTACCAATGTGGAGCGAAGCGCCACGACTTTAGTTGTTAGACGAAGTCTAACTTAAAAGTCAGGCGTAGCCTGATATGTGGCAAGGCCACGACCTTTATCAAGCGAAGCTTGATTGCTCAAACTTCGTTAGTTAAGGTTCCGAAGCAGAACCTTAGAACGAAGTTCTTTTATAACGTCGATACTCTGCTGTCCAAAAGTTCTCTTCAATCGCATAGGTCAACAGTTCATCGGTTGTCGCTAAAGCATGACCTTCTTCAATCGCCATTCTGGCCACCGCAAACGCAATACGCTTACTCACCATATGAATGTCTTCAAGCTTAGGAAGTAGCGAACCTTCGCCATTAAGCGCTAATGGTGAACACTCGGCTAACGCGCGGCTCGATGCCATCAACATGGCATCACTGACACGTTTTGCCCCAGAAGCTAATACGCCAAGACCAATACCCGGGAAGATATAACTGTTATTACATTGAGCGATTTCATAGGTGGTGTCGTCAACAACTACGGGCTCAAATGGGCTGCCTGTCGCGACAAGTGCCTGACCTTGAGTCCAATGCAAAATATCTTTTGGTGTGGCTTCAACGCGGCTAGTCGGGTTCGACAGTGGGAACACAATTGGGCGTTTGCAATGGCTGTGCATCGCTTTGATGATCTCTTCGGTGAACAAACCGGGGGCACCTGATACGCCAATCAATACTGTAGGCTTGGCATTGTTGACCACATCCAGCAGTGAGATGTTGTCGCTGAAGTTATCCCAATTAGCGATATCATCACAGTTTTGCGCTAGCTTTTGCTGGAACGGCAGAAGGTTAGGCATGTTTGATTGCAGCATGCCCCAGCGATCAACCATAAACACTTGCTTGCGCGCTTGTTGTTCAGTGATGCCTTCTGACACCATTTGCGCCACGATTGCCTCGGCAATACCACAACCTGCAGAGCCTGCACCTAAGAAGGTAATGCGCTGCTCACTAAGTTTAGTGTTTGCCGCTTTACATGCTGCTAAAAGCGAGCCAACGGTTACAGCCGCAGTGCCTTGAATATCATCGTTAAAGCAGCAGTATTGATCTTTATAACGCTCTAGCAGTGGCATGGCGTTCTTTTGCGCGAAATCCTCAAACTGGATCAGTGCATCTGGCCAGCGGCGGTGAACGGCTTGCATAAAGGCTTCGACAAATTCGGTGTACTCTTCGCCGCCAATACGCTGGTTACGCCAGCCCATGTACATTGGGTCTTCAAGCAGGTGCGGGTTATCGGTACCCACATCTAAGGTTATTGGCAGGGTGTAAGCTGGACTAATGCCACCACAGCTGGTGTAAAGTGACAGCTTACCAATCGGGATCCCCATGCCGCCAATGCCTTGGTCGCCCAAGCCTAAGATGCGCTCACCGTCGGTCACAACGATGATTTTAACCTTTTGACGAGTCGAGTTATTAAGAATGTCGTCGATACGGTCTTTATTGGCGTAAGAGATAAATAGGCCACGGTTACGACGATAATCTTTAGAAAAACGCTCACAGGCCATACCCACAGTTGGGGTATAGATGATAGGCATCATCTCGGTAATATGGTTTTGTACTAGGCGGTAATACAAGGTCTCGTTGGTATCTTGAATGTTTCTAAGATAGATGTGTTTATCGAGATCATTGCTGAAGTTTTTATATTGGTCGTAAGCGCGTGAGGCTTGCTCTTCAATAGTTTCAATCACGTGCGGCAGTAGGCCTTCAAGATTGAAAAAAATCCGTTCTTCGTCGGTGAAAGCGCTGCCTTTGTTGATCAAAGGGGCTTCAAGAATGGCTGGACCAGCAAAAGGAAGATAGAGCGGGCGTTTATTATCGTCCATTGGAAACCTTTTCTTTATTTTTGTTAGTTGGATGACAGGTGATGCGAATCACGGAAGATTAACACAAAGCGTGATCTTTGTTAGCGGTTGCGGCCGAATTAAGCTAACTTTTTTAGATATGGGAAAAGCGAAGGCTCTAGGAAAGGCAAACAGCAAAGACGATGAAAGCCAAGACGGTAACAGCCGAACGGCCTGCGGCCTAGGGAACGTCACTACGGAACGCTGCGCTTACGGAAAAAATAGGCAAGGCTGAGAAAGGTCCTAGGAACTAGGTCCTAAAACCTAGAGCCTAGAGCCTAAGATATGTAGGTCGGGCTTTAGCCCGTCAAGCCTTTGCACTTTCTAGCAGGGCGAAGCCCGCCCTCGCAGCGTAGCGCCCTAGAGTCTAGGATCTTCTTCCTAGTACCTTCTTTAAAAAAAAAGCACCGCCGCTGGCAGTAATGCCGATCATTTAGCAGTTTATTGATCGGTTGACCGATCTTTATAAGATGGCAAAATCCGAGTGTTTTTA
>NZ_JBRIMB010000094.1:0-3962 GCF_052977265.1 Shewanella sp. 0m-8
CGCAAAGCGGCTGAGCAAGGCGTTGCAGACGCGCAATATACACTCGGGACCATATATGATTATGGAATTGATGTACCCCAGAACAGACAAGAAGCACTGGATTGGTATTACCTGGCCGCAGAGCAAAATCATGTCGATGCACTTTATGCTATCGGCATGATCTTTCATTCAACAAAGGAAGATTATCCGGAAGCAATCTATTGGATTAGAAAAGCCGCAGATAAGGGCCTTGATGAAGCACAGTATGATTTGGCTAGAATGCTTTCTTTCGGGATCGGAATTGAGGAAAACAAACAGCAAGCGTTTATTTGGTATCTGAAAGCCGCAGAGCAAGGCCATGTTGCAGCCCAATTTTATGTTGGTTCTGCCTATGATTTTGCGCAAGGAGTTGCAGAAAACAAAGCAAACGCTTTTGTTTGGTATCAGAAGGCGGCTAATGAGGGGTATGCAAAAGCCCAGTTTTACTTAGGCTCAATGTACGAGCTCGGGGAAGGTACGACAGTTAACAATGCGACAGCCATAAGGTGGTATTTGAAAGCGGCAGAACAAGGGCTACCCGATGCGCAGCATAGCCTTGGGGTGATGTTTGAACTGGGCGATGGAGTGGTCAAAAACATGCCTGAAGCAATAACATGGTACACGGCCGCAGCCAAGCAAGGAAATGCTGAATCACAGTATGTATTGGGCACCATATATGAATCGGATAAGAGTGAACCACTGAATCTACATATTGCAGACATGTGGTATCAAAGTGCAGCGGCGCAGGGACATCAGAAAGCGCTAGAAGCGTTAAAGCAAAATTCCACGGAACCTCGCACAGTGCATTGATGCGCATTGATGTCTGGTGTTTCGATTTGACTAACAAGCCACCCATTATAAATCCGAACTCATTTCTGGACAAAAGCTATTCACCACGGCGAATATGGCGAAGCCATGTGCTATTAAGCGAGAGCTAGGGATAGCAAACTGGCCGTTAAACACGGATGTTATTGGAACACGGAGCGCTACGCTACACGAAGAAAAGCAACTGCTAGAACAATAACAACAGTAAAAGACTGGCATCCAACATTTAGATCTTTTTCTTTACGCTCTTCTCCGTGACCTCTGTGAAAGCGAAGCGCTTCGTGGTGAGATTAGTGCTTTTTAAAAGTTATGCTTATACGACATAATCGCTTGGTGATCATAGATACTTCCAGCGTTCGCTAACTCGTTTCTGGACAGAAATTGGTTAGAGTCAAAGCTCTTAAAGTGATGACTCTTATTAGGGAAAATATGGCAAGCGAATATGAGATAATGCCAATCTAAAGCTTTAGTCACCTAATTGAAGTTTTTGTTACATGGAGCTTTGCTCATGCCCCTGATTTATTTTATGTTGCATATAAATAACATGTAATAGTGAAGTTTTAAGTGGATCCAACCACAGAAGCTCACCTTTTTTGGCGCCAGTGATGAGATTCATTCGATTACGAACCATTAATATCCATGAAATATCAAAAACTGTAGAAAGAACATGTAACCCTAGCGAACTGATTAAAATTTTCTTCTCAGGTAAATAGAACAAACCAACAGCAAGAGTAATAAGTGAGGCCGAGAACAAAATAATAGTTATAGTGATAAATACTTTTGAAATTGTCATTTCTGTATTTTCATTGATTTGCACTGAGAATGTATACAATTTATACATCAAGTATCCCCCTAATGTCAGCATACATAGTATTATTGTTTTAAATACAGATTCTTCCTTGAAAATCATGCAATTACCCTTTTGATTGTTGTGTGTGAGTCAGATTGATATTTAGCGGCCATGATATTCGCTCAATATCGGAATTTTTTTGAGAATTTTTCGCGCACAAATTTGAAATGAAGAATTAAGAGGCTTAGTGACTTAATTTACTATAAACCTAACTCTTCATCTGGCGGATCACCACTATCCTCTTTTCTCTTATGTTGCTCCTGTTTCGCTTTTTCCACATTTTTAAATGCGGGGGGCGGGATCGGAAAAACTGAAATTAAAGGAAAAATAGCCAAAAATATAAATGCTCCTTTGGACATTTTCTTACCCCAAATAACCATTTTATACAAATAGTTAACTAAAATAAGAAACAAAAAAACTTCAACACAGTATTGAAGAAGCATATCCTTTCTACCAATTGAGTTAAGTAAATCCATTTTCACTCCATCTAGTCATATAAATTAGATGGGGGTAATGTAGCCACTATTCAAGTAGTTTTAAGATGCGTATTTAGCGTGAGTTTCAATAAACACCCTAGCCCCATAGGTCTGCCTAATCACTTATAGTGGTACTTACTCGAAATTATTTCAGTAAAATAACTCTAGTCATTAATTATAAATCAACAAGATAGTGCCACTTTCCAATTTTAGGTTCCATGCAATATTAAACGAACAAATCATATTTTCAGATTGGCGGTTAAAGATGAAAAAATACCAATTAGCGATGCTTTGGCTGAAAAGCAAAGATATGACAGGCAAAACGTCTTCTACTTTGAACAAGGGAGACCCTTGTTCAGATTAGCTTTTCTATGGACAAAGCTTTACTCCCCCTATTTGCCTTTTGAACTGCGAAACTCACTTTTGGGGCATTTCCGTGTTAGACAATAAACCGCTATAGCCCAAATTAGTGCACCAATTATCCGGTGTAGATACGGCCGTGACCGTCCATGTTCTGGTGAGAGATAACGGAGTTATCAAGCTCTCGAACGAGAGGCAGGATGCCGAACTGGCTTTTTAGCAGGGATGCTATTCGTCATGGCCGAGCTTCCAAGGATGGACTTGTTGCGTGTCACGGCAGTGTCTGCACATAAGGTCGTTCCTTCACATCTGACCCATAGGGATATGGGAAATGTCATTATGATGTAGGGAACATCATTGACCATGTGATCACGACATTCGGACGTCCTGTCCAGCACCCGCTGCAGGCGATTGATAACTCTAAAGCAACAATTGAGAACTCGCTTCCCCGTAGCAACTACCCAAAAAATGTAATCAGCCTTCACTTGAAGGTAAACATGTTTTGGGGCATTTCCAAGCTAGCAATCAAACCTGCACGGCCCAAATGAAGGCACCAACTATCCGGTGTAGATACAGCCGTGACCGTCCATGACATGGACGTCATGGCCGAGCTTCCAAGGATGGACTTGTTGCGTGTCACGGCAGTATCTGCACATGCGCCCGCTGCAGGCGATTGGTAACGGTGAAGCGACAATTGAGAACTCGCTCCCCCGTAGCAACTTCCCAAAAAATGTAATCAGCCTTCATTCGAAGGCTAGCTAACTTTGGGGCATTTCCAAGTTGTAAGCCGAACAATTAAAGCCCAAATGTAAGTACCAATTATCCGGTGTAGATGCGGTTGAGGCCGTCGAAAACAGGGACGTTTTCGTTGAGCTCACAAGGACGTGCTCGCAGCGAGCCTCAGCAGTATCTGCACATTCCCCCGCTGGAGGCGATTGATAACTACGAAGCAACAAGTTCAAAAACTCTACTTGATAACACCAACCCAAAAATAAATGTAATCAATCTTCATTTGAAGGCTAACTCACTTTGGGGCAAAAGTAATTTTCAAAACTCACAGAAAACGCCAGTTCCCCTTCGGAGTTGCCGAAATGCGTTGGAATAAATCGCGTGATGCCGACATGGATGTCGGCGTAGCTTTCGCGGGGCAGGATGCCCCATCGGAAGCGTTAGCTATTTATCCATAAGCATGAGGGAGACAACTTCGTTTGGGGCGGCTAGGGAGATGCAAGAGGGGGAAGCTGTTGTCCCCCTCTTGCCCAGGTGTGGGATGGAATCCCACGACGTTTATCAAGCGCAGCTTGATTGCTTAAGTTCAGGCGCAGCCTGATACCCTACCTAGGGCTAAAACCCAGCTGATGTGGTCAACTAAAACTGTACACCAACAGGGGATGCGTATTTACGCAGCCATTTCGGCCGCTGTTGGTGTCATG
>NZ_JBRIMB010000095.1:0-3846 GCF_052977265.1 Shewanella sp. 0m-8
CATGATTATACGCCTATCCTTGACTCTTTTTAGAGTACAGTTTGATAAGCAGTTACACAAAGTTAGTTACAGTCTCCCATTGACATAGCCTCGTTCATTTAAAGGTCGCAATTTTTCGTTGCGGCCTTTTTTATGTCTGATATTTGCCTATTTACTTCAATTCAAGTTGAAATTGTTTCACTTTGAATACTGTATATCATTTGTTACATTTTTGTTGCGTTAAGCATTTCAAATAGCTGAAAGGGTATTTCATCTATTCAAACAGCCATCAAAAAAATAAAAACAGTGTTAGGAGTGGATATGAACCATAGTTACCAAACAAGGAGTGTTAGCCGCACCCATATTTTAAAACCATTAAGTTTAGTGGTTGCACTTAGTTTATCAGCTTGCGGTAGTGATCCTAAAGACGAAGTGTTAGAACTCATTGAGCCAAGCCCGGCACCAGTTGAAACCATTATCGGCGAAGCGTTAACGTTAGATTCTGTAAAAGAGCATATTAATACCAACGAACCGCTTTCTTTTTATGTTGATGTTGAGACCGCTGCTCCAACATTGTTGATCAGCTTATTTAGCGGTATTGAAAATGAGAATTTAGGCGATCCAGATATTTATGTTCGTTACGAAAGCACTGCAACTACAGGTGAGAATGGCGAGTTTGACTGTGTTTCTTACAATGCTTCAGATTATAACGAAACGTGCATAATCGATGATATTCAACCTGGTCGTTATCATATTGTTGTTGATGCTAATTCAGATAAACCGACAGTCGATGCATCCATTCTTGCTACAGCATCATTATTTCAGCATAGCCTTTTGTGTAACGAGTCAGTCAGGATCCGCAGCCAAAATTTAACAGCAACACAAGTACAAGAAGCATGTGAAATTGTGACTGAAACTAAGCAAAAATTCGACACTGTACTGGGCGCTAACATTGCCCCAGAGTTTGGTATACCGGTAGATAATGATTTGAATGAAGTCACTAACATTAATATATTTAGTAGCTTATCAAATTACGCCGCTTGGGCAGAGCATCTATTTGATACGAGTAACTCAAGCGGGATTTATTTCGAAACCTCTCCAACTGAGTGGTGGCATGACTCAACTATTCTCACTTTTAACGCGCTAGAGTGGAGCGGTGGACGTAATGTTATTCGCTCTTTAAGCCATGAGTACATTCATGCGTTAGATGCCCGGTATAACAAAGAAGGCGCATATAAATCAGATATGGCGTGGTGGAGCGAGGGCTTAGCTGAATACATAGGTACCTTCTATCAAAAACAATACCAAAGTATTGTAACTGCCAATGAAGACACGACTTACACTTTACAACAGATCTTTGACGGTGAGAGTAATAGCTATTCGTGGGGTAAATTAGCCGTAGCCTTTTTGATTGAAACCCAGCCTGCTCGTGTTACCTCTATGCTCACTGAAATGCGTGCGGGTAACTGGGAGGCATTTAATACTTTATTGCAAGAAATTGCCAGTAGTCACCAGCAAGAGTTCGTGACTTGGTACCAACAAACACTCACTGAACAATTTGCCGCCAGTGATACTGCATTATCACTAGGTGAATATGCCTCGATTAACGGTCGAGGAGGCTGGTTATACTCAGTTGAGGTTGCAGGTGGAACAGACTCACTCAAGTTCAGCACCCAAGGCGGTTCGGGTAATGTTGATATGTGGGTTAACTATGCTTCTGCTGCACACCCAAGTTTAACTTCACAAGTCACTTGTCGTTCTGAAACGGCTGACTCGAATGAAGAAACTTGTATTATAGATTCCCCTGATGCCGGTCAGTATTTTATTACCATTGGTTCTGACTTTGTGGGCGGTGATATTGTTGACCTATATCTTTCAGCTTGTGCAGGAAATGATTGCAGTGTTTCGTTGCCGGAGCAGCAGCCTTTAAATGCAATTGAAGAACCTTATTTACCACATTGGCCAGAGAAGGGAATACTCGGCACTTGTAGTCTGGCAGAAACCTACCGTACTTCTTATGATTATGCTGAAGACGTGGCGATAACAAATACTACCGATACAGAAGTTAAAGTGTATTGGTTAAGTACCACAAAAGCTGATAAATCAGGTGGTTCATACATGACGCTAGCACAAGGTGATAGCTTTACACCTGAATACTGGTACATTGGCGAGAGGGTGATGTTAACCGATAAGACTGATAACTGCCTCAGTGTGGCGATTTTAAATGATGAAAATAACCAATTCGAAATTAAAGCTGAGCATGTGGTGGGAGCTGTTGATGAAGTCGAGATCCCAGCTGCTACTGCAGAGATAGGCAGTTGTGATCTTGCTGTGCCATATACTAGAGAGTCTGAATATGCTCCGGAGTTTATCGTAGCAAATACGTCAACAACGCCTTATAACTTATACTGGGTAGACTATGATTCTGGTCAACCAAACTTAAGTAATAACTATGCGACACTTGGCGAAAATGAAATGTACACAGCAGATTTCTGGACGATTGGTGACCGAATGATGGTAACGGATAGTGAAAATCAATGCATTGGCGTGCTTAGCTTAAATGACAGTAGCAACATCTTTGTTCTAGATTAATTATTGAGATCTAACTTTAAACGTTAAGCCCGGGTGTAACCGGGCTTTTTTATGTGCCAAAAATGTAGGTTGCAGGAGCTTTACCTTCGCTTTTCAGTAGATTTAACAAATAAAGATTTACGTCTTAAATGCCTATCAGTAGAATGCGCCATCATTTTCAGTCCCCCTCATCAGTGATGTCAATTGATGAGCCTATAGCGTGAGTCTAATCGGCCATGAACCCCATATTTATCAGTATCTCTTTGCTTGTTTGCAGCAATATTTTTATGACATTTGCCTGGTATGCTCACTTAAAAGAGCTGAATAATAAACCATGGATTATTGCTGCACTCATTAGCTGGGGAATTGCGCTGTTTGAATACTTACTTCAAGTTCCAGCTAATCGAATTGGCTATACAGAGTTAAATGTCGGACAGTTAAAAATTCTGCAAGAAGTGATTACCTTGATGGTATTTGTCCCGTTCTCGGTATTTTATTTAAGAGAGCCATTAAAGTTAGATTATCTATGGGCAGGGCTTTGTTTAGTCGGAGCCGTTTACTTTGCTTTCAGAAGTAAGTTTGCTTAATACTTGGAATAATTTGGCGAGTTTCATCTCCAGTCATCGCTGCAGTTGTTACAATTCATGCCACTAGCTGATAACACTAGCCTTTAACGCCACCATTAAACGTGGCGTTTTTGCATCTAAAAACAATGATTTTAAACGTGATTCTTTACAATAAAGCGACAAAAATATTATAGCCAACGCTTTATCTTAAAAAACCAAAAGGTTGCAGCCGCACTGGCAAACATAAGCGCTATGGACCAGGGGTAGCCATAATGCCAATGTACCTCAGGCATATTGTCAAAATTCATACCATAGGTACTTGCTATCAATGTTGGCGGGAGAAACACTACCGCGGCAACGGAAAATATTTTACTGATTTTGTTTTGCTGCAAACCCGTAAAGCCCATAGCAGCATCCATCAAAAAGTTTAGCTTTTCAAAAAGAAACTGAGTATGCGGGATCAATGAAGATATATCAGACAGCATATTACCGATGTCTTTAGTTTCTTCACTAGACAGGTTTTGTTGGTAAACACGCAGCATGTAGTTCAGTGCACGTTGAGTATCAAGTAAATTCAAGCGAACTTTACCATTAGTGTCTTCTCTTATAGTGATCAGTTTAAACACCTCATCGATACGGTCTTTTTCGAAGACTTCATGGCCAATATTTTCCAAAGCGCTGTAAGTATCTTCAATGAGATCGGCTAAATGGTCGACTTTCATTTTAAATA
>NZ_JBRIMB010000096.1:0-3734 GCF_052977265.1 Shewanella sp. 0m-8
GATGCCTTCCCTAACGATGCGACTGAATCTGTCGACTCTGATGGAGACGGTGTGGGTAACAACGGCGATGCCTTCCCGAATGATGCAACAGAAACGCTTGATACTGATGGTGATGGCATAGGTGACAATAGTGATGCTTTCCCAAGCGATCCTAACAATGGCGTGGTAGCACATTGCGGCGCAGCGACCATTGGCTCAGGTAAGTTAACCCTTGAAAAGCAAGAATGCGTAAGCGGCGGTAAATCAAGCTTCTACGTATGGGTTGAGCAGGACAATACAGACCTGTATATCAGCACTCAAGGCGGTGATGGCAATGCCAACATTTACTTCAATGCAGACACTTGGGCATCAGCAACAAGCTCACAAGCTAAGTCTGAAGCGAGTGGTAATAACGAGCAGCTACACGTTGTCGCTAATCGAGGCTGGCGCTACATTGCCATCGATACTGGCTCAAACTACAGCGGTGTATCAATGACAGTTAGCCTAACCGACAATTCAACGGTAACCCCTGTTGAGCCGGTAGAGCCTGAAGTACCTACAGCGTTAGAAAATATGTGTGCCACCAGTACGGCTAAAGATTATGGCAGCATCAGTAACGGTGTCCCTATCTGTGTTAAAGATGGTCGCTCATCTTTCTACATCTATATCCCTAGGGATACTCAGAGCCTAACCGCCGAAACAGGACACGGTACGGGTGAACTAGAGCTATATGTAGGTGAGAGCTGGCCTGATGCCGACAACAACACGGGGAAGTCAACCAATGTGGGGACTCAGGAGCAAGTTGTTGTTCAGCAACCTGATTATGGTTGGTACTACATTTCGGTGCAGAGCACAGCTAGCAGCGAAGATGTCACACTGAAGGTCACGCTCAAATAGGCTACTTTCAACGGTATTCATAAGAGACTCGCTAAAAGCAAACCCATGTGGTTTGCTTTTTTATGTCTGCTGTCTGCTGTCTGCTGTCTGCTTAATATTAACCCATTCATTTCCAGAAATAGGCTGAACCCTTTTAGCATTTCGAGCGTAATGCTCTGTAGCGATAGTCACTGCTGCTTAATAGGAGACAATTATGGGTATGTTTCAGTCACTCAGCCAAACATTTCACTCTTCGTCGACCCATCCTCGTATCATTGGTGTAGCCGACGCACCGCATTACCTTGTTGGTGCAATGGATGATAACGATAACTTTGTTCAACTTGATGAGGAAACCAGCGTGCAATGTGTCACTTCGCTTGCTCAAGCAAAGCAATTATTACGACGTCATCATTATCAAGTAGCAGAGCTTGAATACCAGACTGCTTACGATGAAATGTGCGGCCTTTCGTTCACCGGCAACTACAAAGAAACGATTAAACTTTAACCGATAACGCCCTAAACAATTGCACTTGTCGAGCGACTAATCTTTTAGTTTCATATATTGCTTAGGTGATTGGCCCAACGTCTTTTTGAAAAAAGTAATGAACGCACTAACAGACTCATAACCTAGCTCTTCAGCAATACGCTGCACAGAATCGCCTGTCGCCAGTTTTTGTAAAGCTAAAACAATATGTAGCTGTCCACGCCAACGACCAAAACTAAGACCTATTTCACTCTTAACTAAACGCGCAAGCGTGCGCTCACTCATCGCATATTGTCCCGCCCATTGCGCTACTGTGCGCCTATCTTCTGGCGATGTAATCAAGGCATTGGCAATGGATTTCAATCTCGGCTCAGTCGGGATAGGAAAGTCATAGTGCTGTGTTGGCATAGTCCGCAGCTGATCGATAAGCACTCCCACCAATTTGTCGGTTGAGCTATTTTGCGGATAATGTTGTTCAACAAGCGTCAAATGAGCAATGAGCTCTCTGATTAAAGGAGTCACAGATAAAGTACAACTGCGATCAGGCATGCCAGCGACATCAGGGTCGACAAACAACATACACACATTAGCGTTTTTCGAGATCTGATTGCAGTGAGGCACCTGGCTTGGGATCCAAACAGCACAATTGGGTGGCACAATCCAAATTGCGTCATCAATTTTACATTTTACAAAGCCACTCAGTGCGAGTACCAATTGACACTTTCGATGCTGATGAAACGGAGTTTCAGCATCTTCTTCTTCCCCGACTAAGCGCAGTGCCACCACAGGTTGAGGGTAATTGTCGGAGTCAAACTCCGGTAGTGAGGGCGTACCGAACTTCATAGCATGACCGTTTTTAGCAACATAGAGTCACTATAGCTCAATACAGCAAGCATTTAGAAGCGTAAGCTATCGCACTTTCATATTCTCAAAAGGTGCCTATTATGACGTTATCGCATCCTTCTCGTGTTGCCAGCAGCGCATTTTTACTGCTTGGTGTGTTATTAATCTCCATTAGCTTACGCAACCCTATTACGGGTGTTGGCCCTTTACTTGACGCCATAAGAACAGACTTGCACCTGTCTGCAACACAGGCAGGAATGTTGACCACCTTGCCTTTGTTAGCTTTTGCTTTCTTCTCACCCGTTGCCTCCAAACTTGCACGCAAGCGTGGTCTTGAGCAAGCGCTCATGCTATCGCTATTGTTTATTCTTATCGGTTTAACAGTCAGGTCTTTGGGTTCATCAAGCACTCTTTTTCTCGGAACCGTCATCATAGGTGCCGGTATCGCCTTTGCTAACGTGCTACTACCAAGCTTAATGAAGCGCGACTTTCCAACTAAAATTGCCACCATGACCTCGATGTACGTATTGATGATGGGCGCGGGCTCAGCAATGAGTGCGAGCTTAGCGATACCGTTAGTCGATATGGCTGAACAGTTATCGATAAGTTTTATTCCAAGTTGGGCGTTTTCATTGGGTAGTTTAGTGATATTCCCGATTATCGCGATCTTGGTATGGCTGCCACAGATGCGTAACCACACACCACCGAGCAAAGACACGCAGGCGCTCGATAGCCATAGTTACTTATGGCGTCACGTTAGCGCTTGGCAGATCACGCTATTTTTGGCTTTAAATTCTTTCTTGATGTATATCTTTATCAGTTGGCTGCCGACAATTTTAGTCGACAGCGGTTACAGCCATCATGAGGCGGGGGTGATCCATGGCATGTTGCAACTGTTCACTGCTGTACCCGCTTTGGTATTAATTCCGTTTATGAGTAAGCTTAAAGACAAACGCTTTCTCAGCTTTGGCCTAACGTTTTTGGCATTTATTGGCATTATGGGGCTGCTACTTAAACCTGAGTTTGCCATGGTTTGGGGTATGTTATTTGGCTTTGGTGCTGGAGGTGGCTTTATTCTGGCATTAGCCTTAATAAGCCTGCGTACCGCTAGTGCACACCAGGCTGCGACGTTATCAGGTATGGCGCAGTTTTTAGGTTATCTGTTGGCAGCCACAGGCCCTATGATAATTGGCGAGCTACACGAACAAACCGCAAGTTGGCAGTTACCGCTAATCATCTGCGCTATTTGTGCAGTACTCTGGGGGGGGGTCGCATTTTTAGCGGCAAAAGATGAGTTAATCCAGCCTCCTAATCACAATGGCAATAACGCATTAGTCACAGCCCAGCCTTAGATCCGCAAGTAGCAAGGGAGCATAAAACTCCCTTGTTATCGCCGCAATGCTCTATCTATTGTGGCTTAATAAACCTGTACACCGATATGAGGTAAACTCTCCTTAATATAAAGCGGTGTAAAAGTAATGAAGACTCAACCAACTTATTCAACAGAATTTAAAATAGATGCAGCTAACCTTGTAATTAATCAAGGCTATAC
>NZ_JBRIMB010000097.1:0-3451 GCF_052977265.1 Shewanella sp. 0m-8
TGACCCCCTCCTTGTAAGGGAGGTGCTCTCCCAGCTGAGCTAATCGACCTGGGATTTCATAATGTTTTAATTCTTTATGAAAAGAATGGTGGTCGATACTGGGCTCGAACCAGTGACCCCCTCCTTGTAAGGGAGGTGCTCTCCCAGCTGAGCTAATCGACCTCGCTGTGTGGGGCCGTATTATAGGGATGAACGATCTACTGTCAACGCTTTTTTTAGATAAAAGAATGAGTACGGTTCAATTTTGTGCGTGTTGATGCATAGTTAATCAGCATGCGGCAGATGCAAGTAAAAAATGAGTAAAAAATTAGCTTTTAAGGTATTTACTTTGCAAAGCATTCACTGAAGTAGGGCGGCGATCTATCCCAATTATGACTAACTACTCGATTATTACTTATAGAATAGTGTTGGATATTGCATTTTATATCGTTTTTTATAACGAGATTAAAATTGTTTGCTGGTTATTTGCTGCAACTCTGCCATTAGATCGTGTAAGTAGGGCCTTATTTTTAATGTTAAGGGGGAGCTTTATCTTTGTTCGGAATTTTCGGTTCAACTTCTTGCATATTACTATCTAAAAATTCTTGCATATGTAAGAGCTAAAAAGCGTGTCAGTGTCTTACATCCCCGGAACCTCAGTATTGTGGCTTTGTTTAAAGTCGTTTTTTCTACTTGCTAATACCTATCGACTTGTAACTATCAGCTTTCAGGTATTAGTCTGGTTTGATATTACCCACGGTAAAATAGACATCTGTCACGTTAGTTACAATACCAATCATGTAATGGAGTCTGCCGCTAAACTTATCGTGGATTACTTCTCCTTTGAACAAGGGGAAAGAGTTCGTTCTATGCGTAGTTAAAACGTCATTGTTCTAGAAAAGGGGAGTAACGAATTAACTAAGTATGTAAGTGGTAAGTAGCTCCTTGTTCAAACGTTGCAATAGCAGTGATATGACCTTCCGCCACTCCTAGCTGTGAGATTGATTTAACTATGTAGGTTTAAGCATGTAGGTTAAATCATGTAAGTAGAGTTATGTTAAGTAGAGTTATGTAAGTTGACTGCTAGATTCAACTCTGTTTTAGACGAGTAACGGTGCACTTGGTTGATTGAGGGAGTTATACCAATCAGTATAAGACGTTGATCTACTCAGAACGTTTTTTGGCAAACTAATTCAAGGCGAATAACTGAAAGAATGGTTGCTCCCTTGTGAAGTTGTTCAACGCAGAAGTAGGCAGCCAAACACGCTCCAGAATGGCGAGTTTTAGCGGCTCTGATACTGTGACTCTTATGGAATAAGAGGGAGCTTAAACTAGTTCAACTATGCGCTTCACTCGCTGCAAACCACATGGTCTAGTATGTTCCCGACATACATAAGACATTTCCTCTATCCCTGGAGGTCAGATGTGGTGAATGTCATTAATGCACGACTATATGGATATAGGCGGTAGAGTAACGCAGGAGCAGTTACCTAGGGCATTTAATGACCTTGTCTCAGTGCCGCTATACTCTCGCTGAGCGACCACATCTTTATACTGATTGGTATTAGGTCGTTAAACGAGTGAGCATTTAGGCCGAATGGCAGATTTTAACTATAAAATTTACCATATAGTAGTAGACCTATTTTCCCTAGCTGCTTTGGCTGTTAGAATATGCTCCACATTCATTAGTACAGTCTATTATTTAGACTTTCTACATAGGTCAGTGTCCATTATGACAATTAAGACGCGTTTTGCTCCAAGCCCTACAGGCTTTTTGCACGTTGGTGGTGCTCGAACTGCACTTTATTCATGGTTACATGCACGCGCAAACCAAGGTGAGTTTGTTTTACGTATTGAAGATACCGATCTTGAACGTTCAACTCCAGAAGCCTGCGCTGCAATTTTAGAAGGTATGGAATGGCTTAACCTGAATTGGGACGAAGGTCCTTACTATCAAACCAAGCGTTTTGACCGTTACAACGAAATCATTGCACAGATGCTAGAGCAGGGCACTGCATATAAGTGCTACTGTAGTCGTGAGCGTATTGAAACAATGCGTGAAGAACAAGCTGCTAAGGGCGAACAGCAAAAGTATGACGGTTGCTGCCGTGATAAAGCACCACGTGATACTGATGAACCTTTTGTTGTGCGATTTAAAAACCCGACTGAAGGTAGTGTGGTATTTGATGATCATGTGCGTGGTCGCATTGAATTCGCCAACAGTACATTAGACGATCTTATTATCGCTCGTACCGAAGGTACACCTACTTATAACTTCTGTGTAGTTGTTGATGATTGGGATATGGGGATCACATGCGTTGTCCGTGGTGAAGACCATATCAATAATACACCACGACAAATTAATATCCTAAAAGCATTGGGTGCACCAATACCAGAGTACGCACACGTATCGATGATCTTGGGAGATGACGGCGCTAAACTTTCTAAGCGTCATGGTGCGGTAGGGGTTATGCAGTACCGTGATGATGGTTATTTACCAGAAGCGTTGCTTAACTACTTAGTCCGTTTGGGTTGGTCACATGGCGATCAGGAAGTTTTCTCTATAGAAGAGATGAAGCAGTTCTTTAGTCTTGATGATATCAATAAGGCTGCTTCAGCTTTTAATACTGATAAGCTTATTTGGTTAAACCAGCATTATATTAAAGAATCAGATCCAGAGTATGTTGCTTCACACCTTGAATGGCACATGGCTGATCAGAATATTGATACAAGTAATGGCCCAAAACTGTCTGAAGTGGTTTCAGCATTATCTGAACGTGCTAAAACACTAAAAGAACTTGCGGCTTCTAGTCGTTACTTCTATGAAGACTTTGCAGAGTTTGATGAAACGGCAGCTAAAAAACACCTAAGAGGTGTTGCACTTGAACCACTAACTCTTATTCAGTCTAAATTGGCTGCGTTAAATGAGTGGACTTTAGAAGCTATTCACCAAGCTATTGAAGATACAGCGACTGAATTAGACGTAGGTATGGGTAAAGTCGGTATGCCATTACGTGTTGCAGTTACTGGTGCTGGTATGTCTCCTGCTGTTGATTTAACCATATTCTTGGTTGGCAAGGTCCGTACAGAGCAAAGAATCTCCAAAGCGATTGAATTTGTAGCAAATAGAATAAATTCGTAAAAAACGGGTTGACTCTTTTGGGTGCGCTGCATAGAATGCGCCACGCAGTTGAGACACAGCTAACGAATAGTTCGCGGTGCACTCAAAAGTGATTTAGTTAGTGAGGGGCCTTAGCTCAGCTGGGAGAGCGCAACACTGGCAGTGTTGAGGTCAGCGGTTCGATCCCGCTAGGCTCCACCACCTAACTACAGCAAGCGTTAAGTTTTAGCCTACAGAACTTAATGAGTATTCACTCTTTGCAGAGTCTAATGCAGTCCGGGTCCCCTTCGTCTAGAGGCCTAGGACACCGCCCTTTCACGGCGGTAACAGGGGTTCGAATCCCCTAGGGGA
>NZ_JBRIMB010000098.1:0-2659 GCF_052977265.1 Shewanella sp. 0m-8
AAACTCGTGCCGATTTTTGCTATTAAAAGCGCACATTCGTTGAAGCGTAATGGGAAGATTTCGCGGGATTTTTTGAAGAAAAAATGAAGATAATTCGAGGTAAAACGCCAAACTTTTTGTTGCTGACAGTTCAGTCAAACAAGTTTGTAATCTAACATTTTTTCATTAATGTGTATAGACAGTGGTGAACATTTAAGCAGCAAAATCAGGAGATGAATATGAGTACAAATTCTAACAACGGACCGCAAGTTAATGTCGATGGGACACCTATGGTGGCTAATAGCGGAGTCGATATTAAAGGTAATCCATACGGTGTAACCGAGTCATCTATGGATACGAATTGCACCTCAATCGATACCAGCTTCGACTCTATGAGTTGCGGCATTGATAACTCTTTAAATAGCACTTTCGACAACTCTTGTAACAGTTCATTTGATAGCTCTTTTGGCAGCTCCTGTGACAGTAGCTTCGACTCATTTAGCTCTGGATTTGATGACTTTTAAATGCCAAGAAAACAATTAAATTTAAACCAGACAATGAGCATCCCGCTAGTAGTCGGCGCGATATTATTGTTCTGGTTATTCTCTTTTTATGTTGAAACCGATGATATTCGGTACCTTGTCATCTATAGTCTAGGAACGTGCAAACTGATTAATGGCGCTTCAACATACCAAGTCCTTTGCACGCAAAACCCGAACAAAGTGAATTTATGGCGCGCCAGTTACTATGTATTATTTCGATTCGTCTAAGCTAAAAATTAAGGAGAACATATGTCCTTTCTAATACCCGCTGCAGTTTTAGTTATAGGTATTTTATACCTCATCAAACATGCGAAATATTGAGGTGTAGAGTGCTCTTTAGTTAGATCTGAAATAACTTTCTATCTATGGGGCACTTAAACCGTAATAACCTTTAATTCATCGCCTTCTCTAGCATTACTTTGTATATTTACTGACATTTTGAACAATAGACCTAAGTGGTAATCCCTAGAACAGTAGACACTTCATCGAATTATAATGAACCAAAAATATGAGGTGCTACATGTGCGAAAAATGTTATACCGATGAGTTCAAAATTGAAGCCGTTAAACAAGTCACTGAGCTTGGTTATAAAATTGCTGATGTGGCGGGAGGATTAGGCGTCACTCCAAAAGTTTGCACAACAGAATTAACAAGTTTGATAAACCAGATAAGCAGCACATTACTATCGATAATCAGCAAGAAAAAATACGCAAACCAAAAGCAGATCTTCGGAGTCTGACGGAGGAACGCAACATCCTAAAGAAGGCTGTTGTCGATTCAACCAATATCCCATAGCCGTTTTATGCCGAGTATTAAATGTGCTCCGTAGTGGCTTTTATGCTTGGGAGACCGATTTTACACATCCCCGGACTCATAAAGGATGGCTATATCTGACGGTTGTGATCGAATTGTTCTCACGCCAGATAATGGGTTTGACAATGAAAAGTACACCCAAACCTGACTTGGTCATCGATGCACTCTTGATATCCATTTTGCAACGCTCCCCCAAGAACAGGGTATTAATTCATTCCGACCAAGGAGTGAAAATACATGCTCTGACTGGCGAAGCTTTCTCAAAGAGCACAATCTAGAATCTAAGGAGACCGCCATGATAATGCTCTAGCTGGAAGCTTTTTCTCATTGCTGAAGAAAAATAGGGAGAAGCGAATAATCGATAAAACAGGGATAAGGCACGCTCAGAGATATTTAACTATATCGAATATTTTATAACCCTGTGCGTCGTCATTGTAGTAATTGTCGAGAGCGGGGTTTATAAAGCTCAACTTTGAGCTAATGAAGTTACTCATTGCAGTGATCTAGGGCTCGGGTTAAACCAGTAATAAAAGGCGTTATTGCACAAAAGGGATTTATGCTGACTAAGCATTTTATGTCTACAAAATAATCATCTGCACCTAGGTATTAGAAAGCTGTTGAAAAGTTTCCACAGCTTAATGCACTCTTCAGTATGGAGAATTTAGAGCTATGTGCGCTTATGAAGCAACGTCTAATAAAAATAATCCCAAACGATTAAAGCTATAAACCAAAATCATTCGCGCATCATATTGACCACGCAAACCCCCTCATGATATAACACGCGACCAACAACAACTACAACCTGCTAACACAGTATTTAATTCGTTATACACGCCTTTTGTTGAAGAAATTCATCTTCAATTTGTGTATTTAAATTTATAAGTTTAAAGAGCTAGATTTAAACGTACTAACAGTAAACACAATGGAGAACTCAATGTCTCATTTTCGATATTGGCCTGAAGCGTTTAAAGTAGCTCTGTCCTTGACAGCTTAAGGGAAACTTAAAATAGGAATATAATGAAAATATCAAATATAAAAAGGAAGTTATATTTTCTTCCATTACTCGCCTCTTTTTCGGCTTTTTCTGCAGTAGATATAGATCAAGATAACGATGGCATCGTTGATGATACAGCCTACGAAACCAACTTACTGACTAATGCTAATTTTAATGATGAATTATTAAATTGGACAGTTTCTTATCTTTATTCTGCAACTCTTGAAAACCGCTTTGAGATTGATGATTTATTGGTCACCACCAAGAGTGATTCTAGAGGAGGCTTAGGTTATATTGAACAAGAACTATCCTTCGCAGAGTTAGGTTTTTC
>NZ_JBRIMB010000099.1:0-2432 GCF_052977265.1 Shewanella sp. 0m-8
GTAACCGTCCGGCCAAATACATCTTCAGCTTACCGCTTTGAAGCTCTATCTTAACTCCTGACTATTACATCAGGAGTTAATATGGCTAAACGTTCCCATGACGATTGGACGAACTTGATCCAGCAACAGCCGGGTAGCGGCTTAACGATTACAGCTTTTTGTCGTCAACATAAGCTAAGTACCAGTACCTTTTATGCCCGCAAAGCCATTATGACTAACACTCCCCAAAAAAACGGGGCTTCGTTTGTTAAGGCTGTAGCGCCTGCAACCACACCGGTTATCACCCAGGCCGTAACGTCGCAACCAACTATCTGTTTACAGCATCAAACTGGGCTATGGACTTTCCCAAGCTCTTTACCTCCAAGCTATCTGCTTGAGTTTATCAAAGGCCTGCAAGCATGTTGATGTTTCAACAGCTTCCCTGTGTTTATCTGCATCGTGAACCCGTGGATTTTCGTAAATCGATAAATGGCTTAGCTATTATCGTTGAACAACAACTGTCGCTACAGGCCTCTGACGGCAGCGTGTATGTTTTTTGTAATAAAGGGCGTGATAAATTAAAAATCCTGTACTGGGATAGCACCGGTTTTGCGCTTTGGTACAAACGCCTCGAACAGGCTAAATTCAAGTGGCCGACTCAAAGTGAAGATGAGTGTATGAGCTTATCAGAGCAACAGTTTCATTGGCTGCTTTCAGGGTTTAATGTATTAGGCCACCGGCAGGTTAAAGGCTTGAGTTACAGTTAATTGATCGCCTTTACGTATGCAGTTTCCCAGAATTAGATCACTGAATTGGCCTTGTTTAGGGTGATATTTGATATAATGACCCCATGAAATTAAGGCTCGATAATTTACCCAATGATGTTGATTCTCTTAAGCAATTATTGCTTGAGACGCTTGCGGCTAAAGATGATGTTATCGAGTCGAAAGATGCTGAAATCGCCAAACTTAAACAATCGGTGCAAGGGTTACTTGAGCAATTTCGCTTAGCACAACAGAAACGCTTCGGGGCGAGCAGTGAGAGCCATGATTATCAAGGTGAGCTGTTTAACGAAGCAGAAGTCACTGCCGATGCGCCTGTTGAGTTAACGACAGGTGATGTCGCTCCCCCTAAAAAACGCGCCAAGCGCCAGCCATTGTCTAAAGACCTGCCTCGCGAAGTCATCACTCATGACATTAGCGAAGCCGATAAACAGTGTGCCTGTGGTCATCAGCTGACCGTGATGGGACAAGATAGCAGTGAAAAGCTCAAATTTATTCCCGCGCAAATTAGTGTCATTGAGCACATTAGGTTGAAATACAGTTGCAAGCATTGCGAAACGAAAGGGACGCAAGCGAATATCAAACAAGCGCCGGTCCCTGTTAGCCCAATCCCTAAAGGATTTGCGACACCTAGTTTACTAAGTCAACTCATTACCAGTAAATATCAGTATGCATTGCCGCTCTACAGGCAAGAAACCCTGTTTAAGCAACATGGTATTGAATTAAGTCGACAAACGATGTCTGACTGGATGATGAAGTCCGCGGCCTTGTTTAAACCCTTATATGATTTACTGCACCAACATCTATTAATACAACCGATAATCCATGCTGATGAAACCACACTCAAAGTGATTAACGACGAGCGAGTAAAATCCTATATGTGGGTGTATTGCTCAGGTGCTGACGGGCCCAGTGAATTAGCAAGGGAGCAAGGTTTACGCAATATTGCGCTGTACGACTATCAAGATGGTAGCCGAGCGAGCACCTGCGTGAGTCATTTTCTTGCGACTGAGCAGTTGGTGTTTGATGGTTATTTACAGGTAGATGGTTACGCGGCTTATCAGCGTGCGAGTAATAAACTTGTGGGGTGTTGGGCACATGCGCGGCGTAAGTTCAAAGAAGCGACAGTAGCACAAGGTAAAAATAAGACAGGTAAAATGAGTAAAGTGGATATGGCGCTCAACATGATAGCTAAGCTGTATCGTATAGAGAGTCAAATCAAGGAGCTGTCGCTTGAAGAGCGGCTGTACTTTAGGCGTACTCACTCAAGTGCTCAGCTCGCGCTATTTAAACAATGGTTGGATAAATCTGCGGCGCAAGTGTCAGAGAAAAGTGCTTTGGGCAAAGCCATCTATTACAGCCTCAATCAATGGTCGAAACTCAGCCGTTATACAGAAGACAGCCGGCTCAATATCGACAACAACCGTGCAGAACGTGCAGTAAAACCGTTTGTAATAGGGCGTAAAAACTGGCTATTTAACCACAATCACCGCGGTGCTGAAGGCAGTTCTATTTTATACAGCATCATAGAAACCGCTAAAGTTAACGGTCTTATTCCGTTCGATTACATCGAACACTGCTTGGAGCAGCTATCCCATCCAAACTGTGACCTTAATAGCCTCTTGCCCTGGCATGTTGATCTAAGCAAGGCGTAGTTCACCGGGCGCTCAC
>NZ_JBRIMB010000100.1:0-2259 GCF_052977265.1 Shewanella sp. 0m-8
TTTATTATTGAGTTTGAAGACAGACTTGTGAAACATATTAACTAAAACTGCAGTTACACAGAATCTGTTACACCCTCAATTCAGCCCACTCAAGCTATATTTTCAGACTTGATGGCAGCACTACTTATCTTGTTTTTTGCTGTTCTCTTTCTGCTCTGTTTCTTTAACTAATTCATCATTTATTATTGGTGTATTGTCTGACATGATTGGCGCTTGTCTCGCTGACATCACATCATCACTTGAGCTTGCTGATACACTATAACTGGCATTTGAGCCACAACCACACAGCGCAAACAGACACACACTAAGAAGCATTTTCATCATTTATCCCTACTTTATAATCATAAAATCCTTTCAACTAAAGTAGAGTAAACTCAAGCTATATTCAATCCCGTACTAGAATTAGAACGAGTACTACAGCTGCAACTAAGCTGCAATTATTAAATCATTCAATTAAGTTTAGATATTACTAGCGTTACCTCTGCCACCGTCACTCCGAACTTGTTTATATCACTGCGATTAATAATGGTGTTGTCGTCAATCAGAAACATCCAATCGTCGAAACTCACCTGATATTCACTGCCATCAACAGGCAGCAACATTTCATATTGCCACTGCAGCGCCATTCCCACAGCTTGCCCTTGCGCCGCTCCTAAAATATCATTCGCCGTACCTGTGTATTTACCCTCGCCTAAATCGGTAATATTCCAAATTCGCAGCTGTTTTTCTCCATCATCGTAAATAAACCACTCTTTAATCTCCCCTTTATCGCCTTGCCAACTCGCCAACATTTTTACACTGAAGCGTCGGGTGACTTTGCCGCTAAAGTCTTGAACCGTGCCATGAGCAACTAACTCACCATCAAAAAACGTCTTCAAATCAAGCCTAGGTGTAGTGCCTTGGTAATCATTAATGTCACTACTTGAACAGCCGCTAAGCAATGCGAAGTAAGTCACCAACAGCAGCGCTTGCAACAGGCTAATGCCGCTTTCCCTCTTATTAATAAATCCGCTTAACAATCGCATGCCAACTCTCCAAGTAACTGCTTTCTCAACTCTGGACGACTCGTCGACTCTGACAACCAAATAGCAAGAAAGTCTTCACTAAAACCTACTGGCAGAGGCTGAGCCAAAGGTTTGCCATTAAAATAAAACTGACTATGTTCAGGTGTGAGTATTTTTAAGGTTAGCCTGTCACCTTCATTCACATCAGGCCATATGGCATCAATTGCAGATAGCCATTGTTGCTGGCGCTGTGGGTCCACCCCTAAATGCTGCCACTGATCTTGAGTTGCTTCTACCAAGCGAGCACTTGGGATCTCTTGGTAATATTCGATATCGAGGATCAGCGGATACTCGCCCTGAGTGTAATCGCCATCTAAGGTGAGTAACTTGGCACGATAAAGTGAAAACCACCACCAATCCATTTCGCCTCTGCCGACCTCTTTAAATGATGGGTTATCAGTAACTGGCGCGATAATCGCTTGAGAAGAAACATTAGCCGCTGAATGATTTGACGCAATCAACTGCGGGGTTTTAGCTTCAGTAGCATAACTGACTGCAGCAAGAAGCAATGACGAAGCGAGTGTGAGATATAACTTTTCAATAGCCATGACGCAATTCCTATTAAATTACGATAGCGCAGCCTATCCCCAAACGACTTGAATAGAGTTATTGCGGCGCTTTGGTAACGTTAACAAACATAGGGAATATTACGATCCAGATGGCAAATAGGATCAATGCGCTGGAGAATAACTCCAGTGGCAAGTTGACCGCTTCAAAGCGCTCTCCCGCTAAGTAACTTAAGCACCCAAACACACCACCAAGTATTGCATTAACATACCAGGCGAGTTTTTGGGTAAAGGCTAAGCTATAACGAAGTGATAGGGCAAAATGACACCAAAGAACAAATAACCAAAAAGGAAACTGCTGAAATTGAAACACCCCAGCCCATTTCAAACCTAAGTCGATCGCAAAGCCCAATGATGCTACTTTAATCATTAAGGTTAAGTCTTTGCGTCCCCTTTGAGATAGAGCAAAGTGGACTAATAACAGGCCTGTGGTTAACCATAAAGCCGAGTTTTGATATAGGATAGATAACCACCAGACGGCTTGAAACATCAATAAATTGATGATCACCAAGTGTTGCTGTGCCAGTCTATCCATCGTACTAATTAACATATCAAATACCCTCAACAGCTAGCGGCTAGCACTGCAACGAATGTAACAGGTGCAACCGCTGTAAACAGTATTAAGCACT
>NZ_JBRIMB010000101.1:0-2234 GCF_052977265.1 Shewanella sp. 0m-8
CCATCCAAACTGTGACCTTAATAGCCTCTTGCCCTGGCATGTTGATCTAAGCAAGGCGTAGTTCACCGGGCGCTCACAGTACTGTTACCGATCCCTACCAAAGAGTAGAAAAGCAATACCGGTTAACTCGTGGAATTTTACAAGTGTTTGCAGATAAGAATTATCAAGGTCGAGTGAGTATATTAACCAAATCGCCCATGGTGTTTGACGATGTAGAGCTATTAAGAAAAATTCCGAATGCTGAGGTCGGCATTTCGATCACCACAACGGATGATAAACTAAGCCGTTTTTTAGAAGTTCAAGCTCCCTCAGCAAGCGCCCGATTAAAAACATTAAAAAAGCTCAATGATGCAGGGATAAAGACCTATGTATTTGTTGGGCCATTATTACCCCATATGACTCTGAGACCTGAACTGATCGATAAACTCTTTTTTGAAATCAAACAAACTGGCACAAACGATATAAAGATTGAATACCTAAATTTACCCAAATATGTCCGCCCGAAATTAAATGAATTATTAAAAACAGAGCCGAAAGACGTTCAGGACATTTACGCAACATCTCAACTCCAACAGTATCGAGATGAGATGGAGCCAATGTTAAGAGCTAATCTTGCTAAGCATGGATTAACATTGCGGTTTGATGAAATCATTCATCATACAACCAATCAAAACCTAAAAGAGAAATGAGCTATCAACCAAAACTTAACAACAAAATTTAATTTGAATTGATAAGATGACAGCTCAGTCTTTTAGGCATTTACTTCAGACATTTACGATGGGTTATTGGCTGAGTTAAAAACCTGCCTGACTTGGCTGAATAGAGCTATGGCTCACTCCTCACGAACAGCAAACCTGTCTCTACAGTCAGACCGTTTACACATTGGCATCAAACTTTTTTAATTAAGCTGACAACAAACAGTAATAATACCGCCCCCACTGTCGCGGTAATGATTGCACCAATAAAGCCACCGCTTTCAATACCAAATAAACCAAATACATAACCGCCGACAATCGCACCGATAATACCAATTACAATATTACCGAGTAAACCAAAGCCACCACCTTTGATAATGTTGCCAGCTAACCACCCCGCTATCGCGCCAATGGCTAAGAAAATCAATAATGCTGTAATATCCATGATGTGTGCTCCTTTAATATATGGTTGATAAAAATCAACTATGTTTGAATAACATCAATGAGTATAGTCCAGCCGCAAATGTCAGTGCCGAGTCATTATTATATCGCTTGTTAGTGGTAGCCCATAATTGAGTAATCAGTCAGCGACTCACACGCATTTTATGCTTTAATTTGCTGGTAAGGCTTTTACGGATTGCAAGATCAGCCGTGTGATGGCCTCTCGTTTATAAAGATCCTTTATCCGATTTGGCGTATCAATATTCAACGCAAAAAACACTGGACCAGTTGGCCATTCAACCCAACCTACCCACCAGCCATATTGACCTTGCCAACCCGTTTTAGCCCGTAAAACCCAATCCCTACCCGCTTCAACAATCATAATATCTTTAACTATTAACTGATCAGCCAAATCAAACACTAATTGATTTCGATATAAAGCCTGTAAAAATTCAATTTGTTCTGTGGCTGAGATTGCCAGTTTACCGTCTATCCAATAGCTGCCGCCGTCTGCGGTTACTACCTCAAAGCGCGGGTCAGCATTTCCGTATCCAATTCGCGATAAATATTGCTGCGCCTTTTGCTCACCTATCTGCTCAGCAAAGATGTCGTAAACCCACACCGCCGAATTACGCATGGCTGATCGCAGGTTTTGATCTTGATTATGCGGCGCAAAACTTCGTTTAACGCCATCCCATTTAAACACTTGAAACTCATCAGTGACGATCTTTGAGTCCAGTGCAAACAGGCTGTGGGGAATTTTAAACGTCGATGCTGGAGAGTAGCGTTTAGCGGCCCTTGTCTTATCATAAACCCACTTGTTAGATTGAGTCATAGGATTGACTTGACGTTCATCGACGACAACTATCGTGCCTTTAGCTTCAAATTGATTAAAATACCGCTGCCAATCTGGGCGTTCATCAAGTGCAATTTCTAGCGGGTTTGCCTCTGCAATTAACGGCAAACAAACAGAGGTGACTATAGCGAACAATATCAGACCAGACCTCATAACAGAGCACCTAGAGACTGTAACTAACTTTGTGTAACTGCTTATCAAACTGTACTCTAAAAAGAGTCAAGGATAGGCGTATAATCATG
>NZ_JBRIMB010000103.1:0-1345 GCF_052977265.1 Shewanella sp. 0m-8
TAGGGAAATTTGAGATCAGCGCAAGGGGGTTTTTCAATTAAATTAGAATAATCGAATCAAATGCATAGTTAACAAACAACATGCATAAAGAACAAGCTAAAAGCACTCCATTCCCCGATATTTTTCGGCTCTATCTATTAGGCAGCATCCACATTGTCGCAGCGATTATCTAAGTAAACCTATTGCTGTATGACTTAATATGACGCTGCTTGGTAGACGTATAAGTAAGCTAAAGCTCCAGCCAGAACCTTCAGACTTGCCTTATAACAGTTCCAGTTATTCGGTAATAATCAACCCGAGCGAATACTTTCTTAGGATGGTATGCACTTTAGGGCTAAGCAACTGCAATCAATCAACGATAAAAACTAACTAATATTTTAGACTTCAGCATTAAAGTTTAGCCTTCCAGCTACTAACTAATATTTATGTCCATGCCCAAAAAGCTATTCCATACAGTTAATACCGACCTATTAGAACTGAATAATGAGGAATTATGAGGAATAAAATACGATTAACCCCAATGAGCGAAAAGTGGTGCTCTAATGTAAGGCTTACAAATGAGCTTTATTCCTTTTGAATATTACGTCACGTAAGAGCTCTTAGTTTTATCAACAGCACTACGATTACTGGTAGCTGTTTTATTTCGAGGAAGTGTAGTTAAGTTCAAATCACTGAGTGACTAAAAGTTGCGCCTGGCAGCTCTAACACCTAGGTCGCAAAATATCTTGTAAACGGCACCAAATGATTAAATGCCAAAAAGAATAAAGGCCCTAAAAGCTATTTAACCTCAAACCAAAAGCAGCAACACATTACCTATGCGTAAGCAAAGTGCATGAGCTCTTCTGGAGGTTAGCTGCCAGGCTGACAGTTTAGCGAATTACTATCTGGTTTCAGCATGCAACTCGTTTTCACGAGTAAAATAGCAAGGTACAACTATAGGCGAAAAAAGGCGCGCAACCAAAAGCAGTGCATCCGCAGCAATTTAAATATGCTCACTACTTAGGTACTGACTGTCATACTAATGAAATCGCAGCGATATAGGGTATGACGATTATAGTGGAGGCATGTTCGATTGCTTGGAATGACTTCATCAGTGTAAGTAAAAGTAGTTTGTCACGCAGCCCAAGAGACTCAGCAATAATGACTAACTGTTAAGATGAAATGATATAACCGGTGTAGCAAGAAGAAACGAGCAGGAAATGAACTGATCAGTTCGCCCAGCGAGCACTTGGGACGAAAGTAAGCACTGTAAATACGAAGTATTTAGTCTTATACCAAACTGGAAAATTAACTGGTCACACTTGCCCAATCCCTAGAACACAATTTTGTCACTCGCTCTGAACTC
>NZ_JBRIMB010000104.1:0-1154 GCF_052977265.1 Shewanella sp. 0m-8
GTTGTACGCCAGCAGCAATTCGAATATGCATACCTTTTTGGCTCTGTATGTCCCAGCAGAGGTATAGGGCAAGCAATGGTGGTTCCGTGGACAAGCAAAGAAGCAATGATCCTCCACTTAAGACAGATCTCCGAAGTAACTGGCATCGATAGGCATGCTGTAATGATCATGGATGGTGCCGGTTGGCATGCAGACGGCATTGCAGATCAATTCACGAATGTCAGCATCATCAAATTACCGTCCTATTCACCAGAGCTTAATTAAATTGAACAAGGATGAGCGGAATGTGGCAACACAGCCTTGCTAATAGAGTTTTCAAAAATTATGACGACATTGTTGATAGCGTTTGTGAAGCTTTGAATACTTTTACTGAGAGTTCAGAGCGAGTGACAAAATTTCATTTTAGGGATTGGGTAATTATGCCATTACTGACCAGTTAATTTTCCAGTTTGGTATTAGTGATCTGATCCGTTTACGTGGCTGTTTTTCTGTTCTAGATAAAGCCAAAGTTTATTAAGCGCTGTGGTTTTTCAAAAAGGTAATGGCGGGAATATCAACATTAGATCGCAACTCTTCAATGATTGGTAACAGGGATCTTTTGCTGTTGCATTTTATTACAGAGGGTGTTGGTTATGTGTGAGAGTAGTATTAGGTGACAGCTTATTGTCCATAAGCGTTAAGTTAGGCATTGTAAGGTTGTAAGTGATCCTTGGCTGATAACTTGGATTAGTGTACATATTCTATTGGCTGTATAGCTATTAAATTGGGTTACTGGTTACTGGTTGCGAGGAAGCTGTTTAACTGTGTTGAATGCACTGGGGTGACGCGTAAATAAGTAAATGAACTCTAGGGCGCATTAGATCGTGATTTAAATTGATAGGGCTTTTTAGAGTAGTTAATTGTATGGTTTTTTGAGGGTGCTGTGTATAACTCTGTGGGCAAGTTGTGGCTTAGCTGTGCTTGCTAAAGGTATAAGATTTAAATGTATTTTTCTTTGAAAAAGCGCTTGCGCTGATCTGAAAACTCCCTATAATGCGCATCCACTGACACGGCACAGCAGGCCACCTACCCAGCGTTAAGCTAGATAGAACGGGACTTGCAGCGGTGTTAGAGAGTTAAAACTCCTAGGAGATTTGATTCAGGTGACAAACGCT
>NZ_JBRIMB010000105.1:0-1116 GCF_052977265.1 Shewanella sp. 0m-8
GCCAGACGATTACTATCAGCAGCGTATTGATCTGCAACCGGCCTTCAACAGCGATTTATTCCAGCAACTACTCGAACCTGAGAATTTACACCGAGCGTGGCGGCAAGTTAAAGCCAATAAAGGCGCGGCAGGTATCGATGGCATGACCATCGATGCCTTCCCACTTTGGATGCAACAAGGCGGTTGGCAACAGTGTAAAACTCAAATTGAGCAAAGCGAATATCAACCCTCAGCGGTCAGGCGTGTAGAGATCGACAAACCCGATGGAGGTAAACGAAAATTGGGGATCCCTAACGTCATTGACCGTGTGATACAGCAAGCAATAGCTCAAATACTCACGCCGTTGTTTGACCCATTTTTCTCGGCGAATAGCTTTGGTTTTAGGCCGAATAGAAACGCCAAACAAGCGGTACTGCAAGTTAAGGATATCATCAAACAGAAGCGAAAATTTGCCGTCGATGTTGATCTGTCTAAGTTCTTTGACCGAGTAAATCATGATCTCTTGATGACTCAACTTAGGAGCAAAGTGCAGGATAAGCGTCTGTTGGCGCTTATTGGTAAATACCTACGTGCAGGTGTGATGGTCAATGACCAATTTGAAGCAAGCTTCGAAGGAGTACCTCAAGGCGGTCCACTCTCGCCCTTACTATCAAACATTATGTTGGATAGTTTGGATAAAGAGCTGGAAAGCCGAGGGTATCAGTTTGCCCGCTACGCGGACGACTTTATCATTTTGGTAAGGTCTATTCGCGCGGGTGAACGGGTACTAAAGAGCATTACTCGCTACCTTGCCTTGAAACTAAAACTGGTCGTTAATGAACAGAAAAGCCAAGTGGTTAAGGTAGGACAAAGCAAGTTCCTAGGCTTTACATTTAACCGAGGAAAGATCCAGTGGCATGCTAAAACGTTACACATTTTCAAGCAAAAGATGAGACGGCTGACGAACCGAAATTGGGGCGTTAGTATGGGGTATCAATTGTTTAAAGTGCGGCAATATATGCAAGGCTGGATCAACTACTTTGGCATAGCGAATGCTTATCAAGGATGTGTCGATTTAGACCATTGGATCCGTCGTCGGGTACGTATGTGCTACTGGCGTCAGTGGCGAAAACCACG
>NZ_JBRIMB010000106.1:0-1084 GCF_052977265.1 Shewanella sp. 0m-8
GAATACGTTCCCGGGCCTTGTACACACCGCCCGTCACACCATGGGAGTGGGCTGCACCAGAAGTAGATAGCTTAACCTTCGGGAGGGCGTTTACCACGGTGTGGTTCATGACTGGGGTGAAGTCGTAACAAGGTAGCCCTAGGGGAACCTGGGGCTGGATCACCTCCTTACCTATACGACTAACTTAATAGTTGTTGAGTGTTCACACAGATATGCTTGTCGTAAAGAAAGAGCAAATTACGTTGGGTCTGTAGCTCAGCTGGTTAGAGCGCACCCCTGATAAGGGTGAGGTCGGTGGTTCAAGTCCACTCTGACCCACCAAAATCTTTGTTTTCTCCTAAACAAGGGTTTTGTATTAACGTAAATTTGTTTGACTGCATGTAAATGGGGCTATAGCTCAGCTGGGAGAGCGCCTGCCTTGCACGCAGGAGGTCTGCGGTTCGATCCCGCATAGCTCCACCATTTACTTACTTTTTTGCTGAAATTGTAAGCTCATGCACTGGTTAGAGATGCCAAAGATAAATGCAGAATTTATCTTTGGCTTTTTTAAGCCCGCTCTTTAAAAATTTGGAAAGCTGATAGTGTTAATCTGAAAGGGATAACGACTACGATTTATCGTGTTGTTATTTATAGGATTAGCGCGAAATTAAAAAATTGAGTTCTAAAAACACTTAACATTAAGTGTCTTGGCTTACTGCTTCACATTTATTTGTGAGGGATTGAGTAAAAAATTCTAATTTTGGCGAAAGTAGAAACCATTAGTTACAGTACGGCTGTGTTGAGCTTACCCGCTCAAGACAACGAGTACGTCTCATAGAGACTTATTTGGGTTGTATGGTTAAGTGACTAAGCGTATATGGTGGATGCCTTGGCAGTCAGAGGCGATGAAGGACGTAGTAACTTGCGAAAAGCGTTGGCGAGCTAGTAACAAGCATTTGAGCTAACGATGTCCGAATGGGGAAACCCACTAGCATAAGCTAGTATCATTAACTGAATACATAGGTTAATGAGGCGAACCCGGGGAACTGAAACATCTAAGTACCCGGAGGAAAAGAAATCAACCGAGATTCCCCTAGTAGCGGCG
>NZ_JBRIMB010000107.1:0-1073 GCF_052977265.1 Shewanella sp. 0m-8
AAGTGCCTGCTATGATTGCTTTATCGTCAGTGCCGTTAATGGTGACGCTAATCTTCTGCTCGGTGCCATCGACGCTGCGAACAATGAGAGTATCGGTTAATGACTCACCTGATTTGAGCCCTTGAATGACTGCTTGCGAGTTATCCGCGGTGTAAGTCCAGTGACCTAAGTTATTTAAGGTCAAGCTACCAAACTGACCCTGCAGAGACTCGCTAATAAATTGGTTTTGCCCACTATCGGGATCGAGCAGACTCAGCTGGCCGTCGGTATGAAGAAAGCCAACATTTACATCGGTATCTTCGGTTAGCGATGCGCTGGATACGCCGCTAATTTTGGCGACCTCATCGGTACCGTGGATAGAGATAGACACAATTTGGCTAACAGGTAAGCCAGAGCTATCAGTTGCTGTGACTCTAAATGTTTCGCTGGCCACCTGTCCGGCATGGAGGCCGAGGGTATGCGCTGAGCTGTTGTCCAACTGATACTGCCAAACACCACTTTTTTCATCAATTAGGAGCTGGCCATATTGGCCTAGAGACTGAGGTACAGCCCAACTGAGGCTATCACCATGGTCTGGATCCGTTGTGAGTAACTGACCACTAACGGTATCAACATTGCCCATCTCATTTAGACTAGCAGCGTGCAGGCCTGAGATGGTCGGAAGGTCATTGCTGCCCTCAACTTCAACACTGATGACAGTATTAACTTTGTGTCCTAGGTTGTCAGTCGCTGTGATGGCAAATTGTTCAGTATGCTGCTCACCTTCAGATAGTGCGTTGGTTTGGGCTGAATGATTGTTTAGGTGGTAATGCCATTGTCCTGTGCTCGCATCTACAACGAGGTCGCCATATTGACCCTGCGAGTGTTCGGTAGACCAGGTGACAGAATCATTGCCTGTACCGTGTGCTTGAAGTTGTCCATTGACCGTATCAACAATCCCATCTTCTTTAACTTGTTGAATTTGTTCTTGACTATCTACTTGTAACAGTTTTTCATCAGTGCCAGTGCCAGTGCCAGTGCCAGTGCCAGTGCCAGTGCCAGTGCCAGTGCCAGTGCCAGTGCCAGTGCCAGTG
>NZ_JBRIMB010000108.1:0-1055 GCF_052977265.1 Shewanella sp. 0m-8
GGCGTTGTTGATCAAATCAAGGTGCTAGACGCAGCTACCCCAAGGGTTGTATCGCATTAGGCAGCTTGCTTCCTAATTGGCATACCTAGCCCTATGACTTTGTTCATTGCTTTTACGCCAGCTAAAGCTTCGCCTACCTGAGCGTTGTAATCACGAAGGCTAAGTTTAGGACTAATCAGCTGCTTATATCGATACATCGCAGTCTCAGAGAGTGACCTTACGTGGTAATCATTATCCTGTTTCCATTGTGCTAGTTGTTTAGCTTTGAGCGCTTTAACTCCTTCATTTCTCGGGTGCCCCTCCTCCCAATACCCTGCATTACTTCTAGGTGGAATAGTAGGCTTACAACCCTTGCGTTTGAGTAGCTTATGACATGCCTTAGTGTCATAGGCACCATCAGCTGACACTTGAGTAATACCTCTCCTCAACGGATTGAGCAATGTGGGTAGGACTTCATTGTCAGCGACATTGACTAAGGATACTTCAGCCGAAACAACTTCATGAGTACGACTATCGACTGCTAGGTGTAGCTTGCGCCAAGTACGACGCTTCTCTTTGCCGTGCTTACGGGTTTTCCACTCACCTTCACCGTAAACTTTTAGACCTGTTGAATCGATGACAACATGCGCCACAGTGCCACGACTTGGCGCTCGATACTTAACCTCAACAGTCTTAGCTCGTTTACTGATACAGCTGTAGCTTGGCGAGCACAATGGCACATCCATAAGCTGGAATACCGAATTGGTAAAGCCTTCAAGTGACCGTAATGACAAGCTAAATACGCCCTTAATCACTAGCGCTGTTTCGATAGCTACATCAGAGTAAATATACCCTCGACCACGACGACCATGGTGTTCAGTACATCGCCAAGACTTAATCGCTTGCTCATCAATCCAGAACGTCAGAGAGCCACGGTTGACGAGTGCTTTGTTGTACTGAGACCAGTTGGTTATTTTATGCTTAGATTTTCCCATTTTACTGCATCCATGTTGCCATCTTGGGAGATCAGATCACGCTAACGGCAAAAGGTTCATTCGATTTAGGAAACAAGGCCG
>NZ_JBRIMB010000109.1:0-983 GCF_052977265.1 Shewanella sp. 0m-8
ACCCATAGCTTCGGTGTATTGCTTAGCCCCGTTAAATCTTCCGCGCAGGCCGACTCGACTAGTGAGCTATTACGCTTTCTTTAAATGATGGCTGCTTCTAAGCCAACATCCTAGCTGTCTAAGCCTTCCCACATCGTTTCCCACTTAGCAATAACTTTGGGACCTTAGCTGATGGTCTGGGTTGTTTCCCTTTTCACGACGGACGTTAGCACCCGCCGTGTGTCTCCCGTATAGTACTCATTGGTATTCGGAGTTTGCAAAGGGTTGGTAAGTCGGGATGACCCCCTAGCCTTAACAGTGCTCTACCCCCAATGGTATTCGTACGAGGCGCTACCTAAATAGCTTTCGAGGAGAACCAGATATCTCCGAGTTTGATTGGCCTTTCACCCCCAGCCACAAGTCATCACCGCATTTTTCAACATACGTGTGTTCGGTCCTCCAATTGATGTTACTCAATCTTCAACCTGCCCATGGCTAGATCACTCGGTTTCGGGTCTACACCTTGCAACTAAACGCGCAGTTAACACTCGGTTTCCCTACGGCTCCGCTATTCGCTTAACCTTGCTACAAAATGTAAGTCGCTGACCCATTATACAAAAGGTACGCAGTCACGGTCTCAAGAACCGCTCCCACTGCTTGTACGTATACGGTTTCAGGTTCTATTTCACTCCCCTCACAGGGGTTCTTTTCGCCTTTCCCTCACGGTACTGGTTCACTATCGGTCAGTCAGGAGTATTTAGCCTTGGAGGATGGTCCCCCCATGTTCAAACAGGATGTCACGTGTCCCGTCCTACTCGTTTTCACGTAAAGTTAGTTTTCATGTACGGGGCTATCACCCTGTGCCGCTGTGCTTTCCAACACATTCCACTAACACCCTCTACGCTTAAGGGCTAATCCCCGTTCGCTCGCCGCTACTAGGGGAATCTCGGTTGATTTCTTTTCCTCCGGGTACTTAGATGTTTCAGTTCCCCGGGTTCGCCTCA
>NZ_JBRIMB010000110.1:0-901 GCF_052977265.1 Shewanella sp. 0m-8
GCGAACGGCCATTAAGACACTGCAAGGCTTAGTTCGGGATCCACAAGCATGCTATTAAATTCGTGGGGATCCCTCAGGGGCAGTGTAAACTTAATTTTATTGCCATACATTCCCAAGACTAGCGACACACTTTTAGTCCTTTTTAGGTAGTAAAATCAGGTTAACCGATTGATATAACCGTATTCGTTGATGATAGTAATGAATCTATTGCTCCTGAGTACGATAGCTTAGGATCACTACACCTCAACATTTCGCGTGTTTGATTAGGTATAAAACACCTAACAAGAATACTGCTGCAGGAATCAAAAAGTACATTCGTTCTCCTTAATTTTTAGCTTAGACGAATCGAAATAGCACATAGTAGCTGGCGCGCCATAAGTTCACTTTGCTCGGGTTTTGTGTGCAAATGGCTTGATAGGCTGACGAGCCGTGAATTAGCTTGCACGTACCTAAACTATAAGTGCACAGATACCTAATATCGTTGGTTTCAACATAAAAAGAGAATAACCAGAACAATAATATCGCGCCGATTACCAGCGGGATGCTTATTGTCTGGTTTAAGTTTAATTGTTTTCTTGGCATTTAAAAGGCATCAAATCCAGAGCTAAATGAGTCGAAGCTGCTGTCACAAGAGCTGTCGAAAGTGCTATTTAAAGAGTTATCAATGCCGCAACTCATAGAGTCGAAGCTGGTATCGATTGAGGCGCAACTTATATCCATAGATGACTCGGTTACACCATATGGATTGCCTTTAATATCTACCCCGCTATTAGCCACCATAGGTGTCCCGTCGACATTTACTTGTGGCACGTTGTTAGAATTTATACTCATAATCATCTCCTGATTTTGCTGTTTAAATGTTCACCACTGTCTATACACATTAATGAAAAAATGCTAGATT
>NZ_JBRIMB010000111.1:0-761 GCF_052977265.1 Shewanella sp. 0m-8
TGTGGAGTCAATCTTGAAATACCACCCTTGTAGTTTTGATGTTCTAACCGCGGCCCCTGAATCGGGGTTCGGGACAGTGCCTGGTGGGTAGTTTGACTGGGGCGGTCTCCTCCCAAAGAGTAACGGAGGAGCACGAAGGTTGGCTAAGTACGGTCGGACATCGTACGGTTAGTGCAATGGCATAAGCCAGCTTAACTGCGAGACATACACGTCGAGCAGGTACGAAAGTAGGTCATAGTGATCCGGTGGTTCTGTATGGAAGGGCCATCGCTCAACGGATAAAAGGTACTCCGGGGATAACAGGCTGATACCGCCCAAGAGTTCATATCGACGGCGGTGTTTGGCACCTCGATGTCGGCTCATCACATCCTGGGGCTGAAGTCGGTCCCAAGGGTATGGCTGTTCGCCATTTAAAGTGGTACGCGAGCTGGGTTCAGAACGTCGTGAGACAGTTCGGTCCCTATCTGCCGTGGGCGTTGGATGATTGAAGGAAGCTGCTCCTAGTACGAGAGGACCGGAGTGGACGAACCGCTGGTGTTCGGGTTGTCATGCCAATGGCATTGCCCGGTAGCTACGTTCGGAATCGATAACCGCTGAAAGCATCTAAGCGGGAAGCGAGTCCTAAGATGAGTCATCCCTAGGAATTTAATTCCTCTAAAGAGCCGTTCGAGACTAGGACGTTGATAGGCAAGGTGTGTAAGCGTTGTGAGGCGTTGAGCTAACTTGTACTAATGACTCGTGAGGCTTAACCATACAACCCT
>NZ_JBRIMB010000112.1:0-678 GCF_052977265.1 Shewanella sp. 0m-8
CTATGCGCTTCACTCGTTGCAAACCACATGGTCTTGTATGTTCCCGACATACATAAGACATTTCCTCCATCCCTGGACGTCAGATGTGGTGAATGTCATAAATGCACGACTATATGGATATAGGCGGTAGAGTAACGCAAGAGCAGTTACCGAGGAGCATTTAATGACCTTGTCTCTGTGCCGCTAAACTTTCTCTGAGCGACCACATCTTTATACTGATTGGTATCCCCCCCTCCCCTAACATTGATGAGACGTGTCGAGTCATTAAGTGTACCCAGTCCTTGAGCTTCCAGATCCTAAAAAAAGATTCAATATTCGTTTCAACCTAAACTTGGGACACTCAGTACAAAGTATTAAACAACAAATGCACAGAAGAATTAAAGCGTGCCCGCTAAAACTTGAGTGGAAACAATAACGAAGTATGTTCAAAATTTAGACACAAAAAAACCACCCTTAGGTGGTTTTTTTGTGTCTATCATCTGAATGATAAATTTGGTGGAGCCTAGCGGGATCGAACCGCTGACCTCAACACTGCCAGTGTTGCGCTCTCCCAGCTGAGCTAAGGCCCCATTTTACGCTAAACAATCAGACCGAAATCTCATTATTTTAAATAGTGGTATCCCCTAGGGGATTCGAACCCCTGTTACCGCCGTGAAAGGGCGGTGTCCTAGGCCTCTA
>NZ_JBRIMB010000114.1:0-606 GCF_052977265.1 Shewanella sp. 0m-8
GTTCTATTTCTAAAACGCCCCACGTAATCCCAATTAAGTGACAAGATTTGCTTAAACCAAGGGATGCGAAAACCAGCATCAGTTACGATGATAGGCTTGCAATCATTGGGCAGCATAGCCTTTAATTTTGTCATAAATAATAGGTGCGTTTTTGGCTTCTCTTTCTTATTAAGTGGATGTATCTCTTCGTAGAGTGTTAAAGACCGCCCCTGGGCTGCAAGGGATGCTCGGATGAGAAAGTGTTGCTTTCGGTCATCAAGATCTGACCAATCGATATGAATAATTGGCTGCTTCATTGTCCCGACTAACAGGTAAGCCATACGGGTATAAATGAACTCGATATCACGATGTAAATTGGCGTTACTACAAAGCCTGTCTACACGTTTAATCTTATGTTTTTCCAAGGCATTACTATCAACTCCGCGACCAAGTCCAGTGATTGATAGGGAACCGCCATTCATAGAGCTTTCGATTGCAGAAAACAAACTCTGTCGTCGAGTTTTGTGCATTAATGGGGTGACAAGAGAAAGGCATTTTGATAAAACTTGCTTTGCATTCATGGCATTTACTCGTGGTAATTTTTGTTTGGCGATAAATTTGATCACC
>NZ_JBRIMB010000115.1:0-546 GCF_052977265.1 Shewanella sp. 0m-8
ACGTAGTGGGTATCGACAAGTGTGACAAGACTCCTCCTTCTTCTAAATGTTCAGGCCTTCACCATGTCCCATCCATTACGATGGGCGTTGGGCTACTATGCCGTCTGCTGACTTCTGCTTAATCACACGCCGAGTTACCCCGTCATGCGCTATCGGTTTCATCTGATTCGCTCGTTTCAGTCGATGACACTGAAAAGCCAAGGCACTTATAAACCAGAGCCTCACTGGTTAATGACCGATCGCATGTTAAGTAGAGCTCCCCAGATAAGAGCATGAACTTTCTTTGCACTGCTGCATCATTTACGGTGGCCATTAGATCACGTGATTTCGTCGTCTTGTGCCAACTCATCTCTAGCCTACGCCTCATATGATGTTCTTGTTCATCAGCTCGCAAATTTGCTAGCGGCTTCCTCCAGACCAATCCTCACGGATAAGCCCTTGCCATTCGCTAGTAGTTAACGTTTAATAACAGCACGTTATTGAACGGTGACCTTCCTACAGAGGACTTTCACCTCATTAGTTCATGCCCATGCTGGGCGTACACAA
>NZ_JBRIMB010000116.1:0-545 GCF_052977265.1 Shewanella sp. 0m-8
CCAAAGAATAATGAAGCATTTTCACGTCAAAAAAATACGCAATATCCGCAAGTAAGAATGGTTTGTCAGATGGAATTAAGCAGTCACTTGATTACAGGAAGTGCTTTTGATGACTATAACGTCAATGAAATGATACTTGCGGAGCAATTGATAGAAACCACGCCTAATCATAGTGTCACCATGTTCGATAAAGGATTTTATTCGCTAGGTCTTCTGCATAAATGGCAGCAAAGTGGTACTGAAAGACACTGGCTTATTCCGCTAAAAAAGAACGTTCAATATGAAGTTATCCAATCACGAGGGCGTAATGATAAATTGGTGCTACTACATAGCAACCCAAGAGCGAGAAAGCTCTGGCCTGAGTTACCTGAAACGATTCAAGCACGCCTTGTTACACGTAAAATAAAAGGTAAAACCTATGAGGTTTTAACCTCAATGCTTGATGCCATGCGATTTCCAACAGCCGATATAACAGGGCTGTACGAGCATCGCTGGGAAATAGAGTTAGGTTATCGTGAGCAGAAACAATACATGTTAGGTAGCCG
>NZ_JBRIMB010000117.1:0-539 GCF_052977265.1 Shewanella sp. 0m-8
ATGGTAGTGTGGGGTCTCCCCATGTGAGAGTAGGTCATTTCCAGGCGCCAAATTATTCTCGAAAGAGAAGCGATAAATCCCCAGCACTCAGTGTTGGGGATTTTTTCGTTTTAGCCTTGAAAGAAAACCCCTCGAGCATGGGGCAAGCAAATAGCGCATGCACAGCATGCCACATTTCCAGGTGATAGTAGGGCGAATATCGCTTTAGCGATGTGCTAATGAGCGCGAAGCTGGCCATTTCCAGGCGCCACTTTTATTTTCACTTTTGTAAAAGAGAAGACAAAACAGTATTCTCGAAAGAGAAGCGATAAAGCCCGTTGCTAACGCAACGGGCTTTTTTCGTATATGCGAACGCTGAAAAGAACAGCTCCCAACGCCATTGAGCAGTCTTTCCCGTTTTTAAGGCCGTTATATTGCTTCGGTAATAACAGCATTTTGGTGCTTAGCGCTTTTCTGCGTTGAAGTAATACCAATCTAAGTAAAAATATGATCTAATTGCATTCATCGTATTCTCTTCATTTGTGGTTATGGATAACTTT